>JABDQU010000375.1 GCA_013042105.1 Boseongicola sp. | reverse complement strand
AGTGGACAAGTTAGGTCGGCTGTGCTAGAGCGCCACCTCCTGCAATTCTGCAACTTTAACCTAGAAAGGTGGTGACAACCACATGCAGGTCAGTGTTCGTGACAACAATGTCGATCAGGCGCTTCGCGCTCTGAAGAAAAAGCTCCAGCGTGAGGGCGTTTTTCGTGAAATGAAGCTTCGGCAACATTTCGAGAAGCCCTCCGAGAAAAAAGCGCGCGAGAAGGCTGAAGCCATCCGCCGTGCCCGCAAGCTCGCTCGTAAAAAAGCGCAGCGCGAGGGAATGCTCTGAGCTCGGGGCTTAACGCACTGGGTTGCCTTTCGAGGTGACCAACGACGACCCCCGATGCGGATGCCTCGGGGGTTTGTTGTTTTTTGGGGCCTGTGATCAGAAAAGGTGGTCGCGCGTCCCGACAAGCAGAACGCCAAGGAAGATGACCGTCGCCAGACATGGTGTCGCCAGCCAGATGTTGAACGAACGCTCCGTTTTGGTGTCGATATACGCAAGACAGGCAAAGACAAGGACCGCGATGCATGACGGCAGGCTCAATACAAAGACAAGACCATTGAAATCATTCGACTGCTCCAACACGAAGATTTCGATACCCGTCCAGAAAGCCGCGATCGGACCGACAATACCCAAAGCGCCAACCGCGGCAGCGGTCAGACCGAAGGGCCAGGCGATACCAAAGGCTCCGGAGACGCCGGCGCCGTTGATGAGGTAGGTGACGAGTAGCGCCACGAAACTGGCGATCCCGCTTGCGCCGGCGATGACCGCCCAGATGGACAAAAGACTTCTGGGGGTTCTCATCGCGCGTCCTTTGCTTCGACAACGTAGCGGTTGTGCAAGTGGTGGTTTCGCTCGGGATAACAGGGCAGGCACAGGGACGAAACGGCGCGCCAAAATCCGCTGGCGCTTTTGTGCGTTTCTGACACGCGGATCCGGTTGCTCTGGTCGCTGTCGAACAATAGTGTCGCGGAACCGATAATTCCAAGGGCAATCGCGATGAAATCCACCGTCACATGGACCGGAAACCGGTTATTTGAGGGCAAGACCGAGGATGGTTCTGCCGTCTCGTTTGGCCGAAGCACCGAGACCTCGCCCAAGCCGGTGCCAAGTGCGATGGAGTTGATCCTGATCGGGACCGGTGGGTGTTCGATTTATGATGTTGTGTCGATCCTTGAGAAGGGGCGTCAGGACGTGGACGATGTGCGGGTTGAGATGAGCGCGGATCGCGCGGACACCGTGCCTGCCGTCTTCACGCGCATTCATTTGCACTTTGTGGTGACGGGACGCGGCGTGAAACCCGCATTGGTCGAGCGCGCGGTGGAGTTATCGGCGGAGAAATACTGTTCGGCGACGAAGATGCTGCAAGCCTCGGTCGAACTCACCCACGACTTTGAGATCGTCGAGGCTTAGACCGGCAGTGCCGTGGTTTGGCGCACGGTGCGAAGCGCGAAGGACGAATGCATCTGTGCGACACCCGGCAAGCGCGCCAGATAGCGGCGGTGGATGCGCGCGAAGTCTTCGGTGTCTTGTGCCACGACTTTCAAAAGATAGTCGGCGGTTCCGGCCATCAGGTGACATTCAAGGACATCGGGGATGAGGCGGACTTCGCGTTCGAAGGCGTCGAGCACTTCGTCGGCTTGCCCTGAGAGGGTGATTTCGACAAAGACAACCGTGGGGCGGCCAAGTTTGCGAGGGTCGAGAAGGGCCACGTAATCCCGGATGATGCCTGCATCTTCAAGGCGTTGAACGCGGCGGTGGCAGGCGGAGGCCGACAGGTGAACCTCTTCCGACAGGTCAGCATTTGAGATGCGCCCTTTGCGTTGCAGGACTGTTAAGATACGGGCATCCGTCGCGTCGAGTTCTGTCATGGCGCACGATTCCATCGCTTGATTGACATTTTATCGAATACTTTGCCGATTTTACCGCAAACAGCCAGAGGAATCGGCGCGTTCTTTCCACCGGTTTCGCGCCATATGGGCCTGGTGGAGGAGGAGTCACATCATGAAAATCGGTTGCCCAAAAGAGATCAAACCCCAGGAATTTCGCGTCGGCATGACGCCTTCAACGGCTGGTGAAGCCGTGCGCCATGGTCACGAGGTGGTCTTGCAAGCCGGCGGCGGCGCGGGGGCGGGGTTCACGGATGACGACTATCGCGCGGTTGGGGCGTCGATTGCAGACACGGCGGAAGAGATTTTCGCAAGTGCGGATATGATCGTGAAAGTGAAGGAACCGCAGGCCGGAGAACGCGCGATGCTGCGCGAGGGGCAGGTGTTGTTCACCTATCTGCACCTTGCTCCTGACCCGGACCAGACACGCGATTTGATCGCGAGCGGGGCGACCTGCATCGCTTACGAAACCGTGACGGACGAGCGCGGCGGGTTGCCTTTGCTTGCGCCGATGTCGGAAGTCGCAGGCCGTTTGGCGCCGCAGGTCGGGGCCTGGACGTTGCAGAAAGCGAACGGCGGACGCGGCGTTTTGATGGGCGGCGTTCCGGGCGTGGGGCCTGCGAATGTCGTGGTCATCGGCGGCGGCGTGGTCGGCACGCACGCGGCCAAGATCGCGGCGGGCATGGGCGCGGATGTGACGGTGCTGGACCGCTCGCTGCCCCGCCTTCGCTATCTCGACGACGTGTTCGGCAGGACGTTCAAGAACCGGTATGCCAGCGCGACTGCGACCGCGGAATTGGTGGCAAGTGCGGATATGGTTATCGGCGCGGTGCTGATTCCGGGGGCGGCGGCGCCGAAACTGGTCAGCCGTGCGGACTTGTCGTTGATGAAACCGGGTGCTGCGATCGTGGATGTGGCGATTGATCAGGGCGGGTGTTTCGAGACATCAAAGGCCACGACCCATCAGGATCCGATCTATGAGGTCGACGGGATCATGCACTATTGTGTGGCCAACATGCCGGGCGCTGTGGCCCGCACGTCAACGATTGCGTTAACCAATGCGACGATGCCTTACATGCTGGCGCTGGCCGATAAGGGCTGGAAAGCCGCCTGTGGAGCCGATCCGCATTTGCTCGACGGGCTTAACGTTCATGCCGGAAACCTGACCTATTACGCGGTCGGCAAAGCGCTTGGGATCGACGTGATCTCGCCGCAGCTGGCGTTGAAAATGTAGGCGGGAAAAGCCTTGGTAAGAAAAAAAAGGGGCCCGCAAATCGCGGGCCCTTTGATCATCCTCTGGGGATTACGACTGCGCCTTGAGCGCGTCGCGGATCTCCATCAGAAGCTCTTCCTGCGTTGGGCCCTTTGGCTCCTCGGCGGCGGGTGCTTCTTCTTCCTTCTCGGCGGCTTCTTTCACGCGGTTCACCATCTTAACCAACATGAACACCACCCAGGCAATGATCAGGAAGTTGATGACGGCCATGATAAACGAACCATAAGCAAACACCGACGCACCGGTTTCGCGGGCGGCTTCAAGACTTGCGCCCTCTGCGACGTCACCGGACAGGACGGCATAGTTATTCACAAAATCCACGCCACCGGTCGCCAGACCAATAATCGGATTAATAAGATCGCCAACAAGCGACGTAACGATGGCCGTGAAGGCCGCACCGATGATGATACCAACGGCCATGTCCATGACGTTGCCTTTGGCAATGAAGTCTTTGAATTCGTTTAGCATTTTATTTCTCTCCTACACTTGGTTCCCAAGAAGAGCGCATCCCTCGCATCTTTCCTGCACACCCGATAGCACGAAATCGCACAGTTGGAAGGGGTTAATAAGCCAGTTTCAGCCCCTACGTAGCGTTCAAAGGAACACGACGGATCAAAGGATCGATCAATGAATATCCAGACCACCATCAGCGCTCACCCCATCTCGGCACGGTGGCCCGCGGCGCGGCCAGACGTCATCCAGTTCTATGGATTCCCAACTCCAAACGGCGTGAAAGTGTCGATTGCGCTGGAAGAGCTTGGGCTCGACTATGAGCCGCACCTGGTCACACTTGCCGAAGCGGACGTTAAGAGCGACGAATTCACGTCGCTCAACCCCAACGGTCGGATTCCGGCGCTGATTGATCCCAACGGACCTGCCGGCGAAAGCGTAGAGCTTTTTGAAAGCGGCGCGATCCTGATCTATCTGGCGGAAAAGACCGGCAAGCTGATGCCAGAAGGCGCGGCGAAATACGATGTCTTGAAGTGGCTGATGTTCCAGATGGGCGGCGTGGGACCGATGTTTGGTCAGCTTGGCTATTTCGTGAAGTTTGCCGGTGCCGAGATCGAAGATAAGCGCCCGCGCGAGCGGTATCTGAATGAAGCCAAGCGGTTGCTAGGCGTGCTGGAAGGCCATCTGGAAGGCCGCGATTGGATCGCAGGTGAGTATTCGATCGCCGATATCGCTATCGCGCCCTGGCTGCGCGCGCTGGACTACTATGGCACGAAAGACATGCTTGGGTGGGATGACCTGACCCATGTTCCGGCCTATCTTGACCGTTTTCTCGCCCGTCCTGCGGTGCAGCGCGGTCTGAAAATACCGACTGTCGGCGGTTAAGGTTCGGGCGTCTGTCGGGCGTTACGGCAGTTTGCCCGACAGCACATAGGTCAAAATCTCAACGACCTGCCGCGGTTCTTCTGCCACAGCGAGAGCCGCGGCATGCACTTCCTTCAGGGGGTGCTGGTGGTCTGGCTGGCTGAGCACAATCAGCGACTTTCCAAGGGCGGCGGCCATGCCAGCGTCAAATGCCGCGTTCCACTGTTTGTATTTCTCGCCAAAGCGCACGACGACAATGTCAGCGTTTTCAATCCCATGGCGGGTGCGAATGGCATTCACCTTGGCACCCTTGTGATCGTGCCAGAACTTGTTTGGTTCCGCGCCGAGGATCGCGACACCGCAATCGTCCGAGGCGTCGTGATCAGTGACGGGCGACGAGAACGCAACGTCCAGACCTTTGGAGCCTTCAATGATCTGCTCGCGCCAGTCCGTGTGAATCTCGCCGGACAGGTAAACTTTCATGGTCATGGTTTTCTCCTTTTGTGTCGAGATAGGGCCAGAGGCCCGGAACTCCATTGATTTGGTGAAAACGCTTAACTGTGCCAACAGTGATGTCAGAAAACCAACGGGGACTGTTATGACAATTCACCTTTATCTTCTTGCTATTGTGATGGGCGCAGTGATGTCCATCTACATTCCGATGATTTCTCAATCCGCGCGCGTGATGGGCGCGGCCGTCATGGGCAATGTCCCGTTCTTCTTTGTCGCCTTTGTGACGTCGGTGGTGATTGCTTTGGCAACCGGCCAACGTGGAGAGTCATTTCGCAAGATCGCTGATGTGCCGCCATGGCTGTTTCTGGCCGGGGTCATGAGTGCAGGCATCATACTTGGAGCGACGTTTCTGGTGCCGCGCATCGGAACGGGCGCATTGTTTGTTTTACTGGTAACGGGACAAATCCTTGCTGGTTTGGCGATCAATCAATTCGGATTGCTCGGCGTGCCCGCGCAGCCGATGACTCTCTCGATCGCAGGGGGTGCGGTGCTTGTGGTTGCCGGGGCGGCGCTGGTCACGTTCGGAGCCGCGACCTGACGCCGGATTAACCGCGCAAAGTGCCGCCGGTTGCCTTGCTGACCTTTTCGACGATCTTGGCGCCCACTGCTTCGATTTCCTCATCCGTGAGGGTCTTGTCGGTGGGCTGAATACGCACCGTGATCGCGAGCGATTTCTTCCCGTCGCCGAGGCTGCCGCCGATGAACTCGTCGAAAACGCGCACGTCTTCGATCAACGCCTTGTCCGCGCCGAGGGCGGCGTTCACAAGCGTCATGGCTTCGACATCTGTATCCAGAACGAAGGCAAAATCACGCTCGACCGCTTGCAGATCGCTCATCCTGAGCGCGCCGCGTGAGGCGGACTTGGCCTTGGGCTGAGGGATGTTCGCGATATGGATCGCGAAGGCCACGGCGGGGCCTTTGACGCCCATTTCGCGCAAGACTTTCGGGTGCAACTCGCCGAACGCGCCAAGAACGATCTTGGGGCCAAGGGTGATTTTGGCCGAGCGTCCCGGGTGCCACCAGTCGTTGGTGCTGCGCGCGAACTGCGTGCGGGTCGGTGCGCCGAGGGCGGAAAGAACCGCTTCGGCGTCGGCGCGGGCATCAAAGACATCGACCGGTCGACGTGCGCCGTGGGGGTCTTTTGGTCCGGTTGCGCCGATGCGGATACCGGTGACCAGTTGTTCCTGCTCGCCCGGCTCGCCGCCTTTGAAGATCGCGCCCACTTCGAACAGGGACACATCGGCGAACCCGCGCGACTGGTTGCGGGCCGCCGCTTGCAGCAGACCGGCCAGATGCGTCGGGCGCATGTGGGTCATTTCCGAGCTGATCGGGTTGGCGACACGGGTGGCGTCTGTGCCACCGCCAAACAAGGCCGCCGATTTCGCGTCGATGAAGCTGTAGGTGACGCATTCATTGTAACCCAGGGCCGCCGTTGTGCGGCGCGCGATTTGCTCGCGTTTTTGCATCGGCGTCAGGATTTTCTTTGGCACACCTGCTGTCGCGCGCGGCATGGGCTTGGGTTCAAGTTTCGTCAGCGACTCGATGCGTGCGACTTCCTCGACAAGGTCCGCTTCGCCCTGCACATCGCCGCGCCAGCTTGGCGGGGTCGCCATGTCGCCGTTCAGCGTGAAGCCGAGTTTTTCGAGCGTCGCGCGTTGCGTTTCGGCGGGGATGTCCATGCCGACGAGGCTGGAACAACGGTCGGTGTCCAGCTTGTAGGCACGGCTTGTGTCGGGAACGGCCCCGGCGGTGACCAAATCGGTCGCTTCGCCGCCGCAGAGGTCGAGGACCATTTGCGTGGCCAATTCCAGCCCCGGCAGGGTGAATTCAGGGTCCACGCCACGCTCGAAGCGATACTTGGCGTCGGAGTTGATCTTCAGCTTGCGGGCCGTGTGGGCGATGGTGATCGGGTCCCAATATGCGCTTTCCAGGAAGACATTGACGGTGTCTTCCGTCACGCCGGAGTCCTCGCCGCCCATGACGCCAGCGATGCTTTCAACCGCTTTGCCGCCGGAAATGACGATCATGCCGGGCTCGAAGGTGTAGGTCTTTTCGTCCAGCGCGAGAAGCTCCTCGCCGCCCTTGGCGCGGTGGACACGCAGGTCGCCGTGAACCTTATCGGCGTCAAAGACGTGCAGCGGGCGGTTGCGGTCGAAGGTCATGAAGTTGGTGATGTCGACCAGCGCGGAAATGGGGCGCAGGCCGATGGCCTTGAGGCGCGCTTGCAGCCATGCGGGGCTGGGGCCGTTCTTGACGCCTTTGATCACGCGTCCTGCGAAGTATGGCGCACCGTCGAGGGTGTCGTCGTCGATGGTCACGTTGATCGGGCTGGGGCCATTGCCTTTGACGGGTGTGATCGGCTTTTCGATCTTCGTGCCGAGGCCACGCGCGGCGAGGTCGCGAGCGATGCCTTCGACGCCCAGCGCGTCTTGCCGGTTCGGGGTAATCGCGATCTCGATTACGGGATCGACCTTGGATGGTTCGTTCTCGGCCAACCAGTCAGCAAAGCTGTCGCCAACCTCGCCCGAGGGCAGTTCGATGATGCCGTCGTGTTCGTCCGACAGTTCCAGCTCGCGTTCGGAGGCCATCATGCCGTGGCTTTCCACGCCCCGGATCTTGCCGACCGACAGCGTGACGTCGATACCGGGCACGTAGTCGCCGGGCTTGCAGACGACGACCGTGATGCCCTCGCGCGCGTTTGGTGCACCGCAGATGATCTGCTTTTCGCCTTCATCGGTGGCGACCATGCAGACGCGCAGGCGGTCGGCGTCAGGGTGTTTGTCGGCCTTCACGACCTTGCCGAGCGTGAAGCCCCGCAATTTCTCCGCCGGGTTCACGACCTCTTCGACCTCAAGACCGAGGT
>JABDQU010000374.1 GCA_013042105.1 Boseongicola sp. | reverse complement strand
TTTGAATCGACTATCTTAAATCGACGGTTATCGATCTGATAGCGATGAACCATCCCGATGTTTTCCGACCCCGTCCGAAACCGCACACCGGCCTTTTTAACCCGCTGCGATAGCGTCGCAGCACCGGCAACGGTGCTTTTGTGGGTCAATTGCTGCGTGCGTGCCATCCATTTCGAGTGTTTTTCAGCCTCAAGCGAAAGACGTGAGCTGGCGTCGGAAACACGCTTCAAACCCGCGCGGCAGCGATGGAAATTCACCTCGGCCCGGATCGCATCATCAAGAAGGGACTGATTGATCCCCGTCTGAGGAACCACAGTCTTAGCAGCATTAGCAGACACACTCCGCGAACAGGCTTCGGCAGACGTCGCCACAACGCACGACAGCGCAAAACCGGCAACAATGGCAGCAATCTTCGATCTCATCCGCAGGTCCTCGTCCCTGCCCCCGCGGTCACATTCCCCGGCAAATGAGGCCAAAGCGAGGCGTCGTCTCGACGCTCGTTTGGAATTTGTTCAGTAAATCTGAAGTTTCAGCCGCTTTTCGCCGATGACCCCTTAAAACGCCCGGCGCAGCGCATCCATCGTCCGCACAAGTTCTGCGCTTATGCCCGGCTCGGAAAGGGCATGCCCCGCACGCGGAACAAAAGACAATCGCGAGCGCGGCCATGCCTCGTGAAGTCGATGCGCGGACAATGGCGGGCAGATCATATCATAACGCCCCTGAACAATTGTGCCGGGCACATTTGCAAGCGCATCAAGGTTGTTCTCAATCCAGCCATCGTGTTCGAGAAAGCCTGCGTTCAGGAAATAATGGTTCTCCAGCCGCGCAAAGGCACGCGCGTATTCGGCAGGGCTATCGCCCCCCGGCCCGTCATTGGCGATCGACGCCAAAGTGTTTTCCCAACTTGCCCACGCCCGCGCAAACCGCGTTTCCATCGCCAAGTCGCCCGAAAACAGGCGTCGATTATAAGCCTGAATGAAATCGCCGCGTTCGTCTTCAGGAATAATCTCAGTGAAACGAGACCACACGTCAGGCCAAAAGGCGCCCGCACCGCCGCCATAAAACCAGTCAAGCTCGCGCCGGGTCATCAAGAAAACACCGCGCAAAACAAGGTGTGCTACGCGTGCTGCATGGGTGATCGCATAGACCAGCCCAAGCGTTGCACCCCAGCTGCCTCCGAAGACGACCCATTGCTCAATCTCAAGCTTCTCGCGGATAAGCTCAATGTCGCGCACAAGATGCCAGGTGGTGTTATTCGTGACGCTGGCATGCGGACGGGAACGTCCGCAGCCTCGCTGGTCAAACAGAATAATGCGATAGTGCGAAGGGTCGAAATAGCGGCGCATCGCGGGAGAACACCCGCCTCCCGGACCTCCATGAAGGACGACTACGGGAATTCCTTGCGGGTTTCCGCATTGCTCGACATAGACGCGATGGCCGTCACCAACGTCCAACATACGCTGATCAAACGGGTCAATCGGCGGGTAGAGAAATTGTGACGCACTTTTTTTGTCTGCAACTCGGTCCATGTCAGTCCTATATAACGCGAAATCCCGGCAATCTATGTCCGGAGCGACAGAATCTTTTTGAAAGGTGCCTAAAGCTGATGGCGAATCTGAACACAATCGACGCATCGGAAATCGAGAAGTTCCAGGCAATGGCTGCAGAATGGTGGGACCCAAGCGGAAAGTTCAAGCCGCTTCATATGCTTAATCCGTGCCGGCTGGACTATATCACGTCGCAGATCGCAGCTGAGTTTGGGTGTGACCTGACCACACCAAAGCCGTTCGAAGGCCTTCGTATTCTGGATATTGGCTGCGGCGGTGGTCTGCTTTCTGAGCCGATGGCACGCCTTGGTGCGACAGTTGTCGGCGCGGACGCGGCCGAGCGGAATATTCCTGTGGCGCGCGTCCACGCCGAACAGCAAGGTCTGGATATCGACTATCGCCACACCTCAGCCGAAGCCCTAGTCGAGGCGGGGGAGTCTTTTGACGCGGTGTTGAACATGGAAGTCGTCGAGCACGTATCGGATCCCTTAGCTTTTCTGACGGCTTGTCATGATCTACTGAAGCCCGGCGGGCTCATGACGTGCTCAACGATCAACCGAAATCCAAAAAGCTATGCCATGGCAATCGTAGGTGCCGAGCACATTATGCGATGGTTGCCGAAGGGAACGCATGAGTGGTCGAAGTTCATCACCCCAGATGAGCTTTACGAGCTGCTGACCAAATCGGGATTGGATCCGGTTGATCGCAAGGGGTTTGTCTTCAACCCGATCAGCTGGTCTTGGCGGTTGAGTGACCGTGATCTTAGCGTCAACTACGTGACGGCGTCGGTTCGTCCTTCTTAGAGGGCTGATCAAATCGTTTGCGAATCTCGCGAAGGATCGGCAAGGCCTGTCTGACGTTGTCTGGCCCTGCGGCATCGACGGCGTCGTTGAGAATGGGCGCAATTGCAGCGAGCGCAGCATCGCGAGCACTTTTGCCAGCCGGACTAATTGCAACGAACTTCCGGCGCGCATCGTCCCAATCGGGGCGTATGTGGACATAGCCCGCCATTTCGAGACGGCCTATCGTGTTCGTCATCGCACCCCGCGTCACATGAAAGGCACGGGCAAGTTGGGCGGGTGTCCGCTCGGACCCACTTCTTGAAAGATGGTTCAAGACCGAGAAATGGCTGAGCTCCATTCCCTTTGGCAGAACCTTAGCAAGACGTCCGCGCGCCAGTTGATCTGCCATAAACAGCTCACTGAACAGCGCGATGGCCAGAGGATCCCCTTTATCTTTGCTGTCGCTCATTTCACCGGTCCGTAAGGTCTGTCGTGGGACAGACTCGGCAATCTTCCTCGGACATCATCAACTGCGGAAAGGTTTAGATCAACCATTGTGACCCCGGGCAAATCGCCGCC
>JABDQU010000122.1 GCA_013042105.1 Boseongicola sp. | reverse complement strand
GTGGCGGGCATGGTCGCGGGGTTCGGAGGGGCGTGGTTCACGCTGGGTTCGGTCGGGCGGTTTGATGAGGGCATGACCGGCGGGCGCGGGTTTATCGGGCTTGCGGCGATGATCTTCGGGCGCTGGCATCCGGTTGGCGCGCTTTTGGCGGCTTTGGTCTTTGGATTTGCAGACTCGTTGCAACAAAAGCTGGCGTTGTTGCGCACGCCAATTCCGTCTGAGTTTTTGGCGATGGCGCCTTATATTGCGACGATTGTGGTCGTCGCGGGGGTCGTGGGCCGGGCGCGGGCGCCTGCGGCGGATGGCAAGCCCTACGTCAAAGAGTAGGGCTTGCGGAGTGTTTAGGACTCGGCTTTTTCCACGTTCCTGAGGACCTGAACGAAGCTGTCGGGGGTGACCGAAATCGAGTCTATTCCGTATTTGACCAGATACTTGGCATAGTCCGGATCATTGCTGGGGGCCTGACCGCAAAATCCGACCTTTGAGCCTGCTTTATGCGCCTCGCGAATGACGGTTTCGATCATCGACAAAACGGCTGGATCGTCTTCGCGGAACAGGGGTGCCAGGGCGTCTGAATCGCGGTCAATTCCAAGCGTGAGCTGTGTCAGGTCATTGGAACCGATCGAAAAGCCGTCAAAGCGTTCGGCGAATTCAGCGGCGCGGATGACGTTGGCCGGGATTTCGCACATGACATAGACTTCCAGCCCGTTCTGACCGCGTTTCAATCCGTGGTCTGCCATGACCGCGAGGACCTTGTCGGCCTCCTCCGGGGTGCGGCAGAACGGGATCATCATGACGACGTTGTCAAAGCCCATTTGGTTGCGCAGCCGGGCGATTGCCTGACACTCGAGCGCGAAGCCGTCACGGTAGTTGTCGGAGTAATACCGGGACGCGCCGCGAAAGCCGAGCATCGGATTTTCTTCTTTGGGTTCGAAGTCTCTGCCGCCCAGAAGATCGGCGTATTCGTTGGTTTTGAAGTCGCTCATCCGCACGATCACGGGCTTTGGATAGCAGAAGGCGGCGATCCGAGAGAGGCCGCGCGAGAGTTTGTCGACGAAATACTCGGGCTTGCTGTCGTAACCAGCGGTCAGGGTTTCGATTTCCTCGCGCGCGGCGGGGTCGGTGACGCGATCAAGGTGGGCAAGCGCCATTGGATGAACGCGCACTGCGCCGTTCACGACAAACTCCATGCGCGCAAGGCCGACGCCTTCCACGGGCAGGCGCCACCAACGGAGCGCCGCACTTGGGTTGGCAAGGTTGAGCATGACGTTGGTGCGCGTTTGAGGCAGGTGTTCCAAAGCTTCTTCGGTGACCTTAATTTCGGACAGGCCTTCGGTGACGACGCCTTCTTCGCCGCCTGCGCAAGAGACCGTGACGTCCTGTTCATCGTGCAGCACATGGGTGGCGTTTCCGCAGCCGACGATGGCGGGCAGGCCCAGTTCGCGACTAACGATGGCGGCGTGTGAGGTGCGCCCGCCGTGGTCGGTGACAATGGCGGCGGCGCGCTTCATGATCGGGACCCAGTCGGGGTCCGTGGTGCTGGTAACAAGGACCGAGCCGTCGACAAATTGGTCGATGTCTCCGGCGCTTTCGATGATCGAAACACGGCCCGCCACGGCTGCGCTGCCGACGCTGAGGCCGGTGAGAATTTCACGTCCGGGGTTTTCGACCGCGTAGCTTTTGAGCGTTCCCATATCGAGGCGGGATTGCACGGTTTCGGGTCGCGCTTGCACGATGTAAAGCGTACCGGTCACGCCGTCGCGGGCCCATTCCATGTCCATCGGCTGGCCGTAGTGGTCTTCGATGGTCGCGGCCTGACGGGCGAGTGAGAGTATCTCGGCATCGCTCAGCACAAATTGCTTTCGCTCTGCTTTGGAGGTCGGCACATTGCGCGGCGTTCCATCGCGGTCGTGGATCATCTTGATTTCTTTGGCACCCAGACGCTTTTCGAGAATGGGGGTCAGGTCGGGGTTCTTCAGGAAAGGTTTGAAGACCTGATATTCGTCCGGGTCGACGGCCCCTTGCACCACGTTTTCGCCCAGACCCCAGGCTGCGTTGATCAGCACCGCGTCGGGAAAGCCGGATTCAGTGTCGATAGAAAACATCACACCAGAGCCACCGGTGTCGGCGCGCACCATGCGCTGAACGCCGACTGACAGGGCGACCTGATCGTGCTCGAAGCCCTGGATTGTGCGGTAGGAGATGGCGCGGTCGGTGAACAGCGAAGCGTAACACCGCTTGCAAGCGTCAAGGAGTGCGGTTTCGCCGATGACGTTCAAGAACGTCTCTTGTTGACCGGCGAAGCTTGCGTCGGGCAGGTCTTCGGCTGTCGCACTGGAGCGCACGGCGACGGGCACATCGGTTTCGTTCGAGGTCTCTCCCAAGGCGCGATATTGCGTCAGGATGGCCTCGGCGGTGTCCTTGGGCCAGTCGCCACCGAGGATCAGGGCGCGCACGCGTTCGCCCGCGGTTTGCAGAGTGATCTTGCCCGCCGCCAGCGCGTCGAGTTCTTTAGACATGGCCGTGTTCAGATCGTTGTGGGTGAGATAGGCGCGAAAGGCGTCCGAGGTCGTCGCGAACCCCGGTGGAACAAGGATGCCTTTTGGTTCCAGCGTGCTGATCATCTCGCCAAGCGAGGCGTTTTTGCCGCCGACAAGGCCGACATCTGTGCGTTTGACGTCTGTGAAATTGATCACGAGCTTTTCTGTTTGCGCCATTTTTGCTTCCCCTTTTGTCATTTCGACCAGTCTGGCGACCGGATGGTGTCTGACATTGATTCAGATCATTTGGCGTGGGCTTCGGGACAGTTTGTGGGGCCGGGCGGGCGAAGAGCTTTTAGAATTGAGCGATATCAACCGGTCGGTTTGCGGTCGTGTCATGCTTTTGGCGTGTGAATTTTGGATTGCTGAAAGGGTTTGAGAATGGAGAACGTGGAACGCCTTTTGAAAGGCACAGTTGAGGAACTGGACCGCTTGCTGAATGCCAAGAATGTTCTTGGCGATCCGATTGAAAAGGGGGCTGCAACGGTCATTCCGATTGTCAGTTATGGCTTTGGCTTCGGCGCGGGCGGTGGCGGTGATGCAAAGTCGGGTGAGGGTGCGGGCACCGGGGCTGGTGGTGGCATCAAGCCTTTGGGCGCGATCATCATTGACGACGAGGGCGCGCGGGTGGAGTCGGTGCAAGGCGCGATGACCACCTTTGCCGAAGTGTTCGGTAATACCGCCGGCAAGGCGATTGAGGCGGCCGCGAGCCGTGATGCGAAATCGTCCTCCAAAAGCTGAGGCGGGGCTGTGAGCATCGCGATATCCGTCCTGCTTTGGGGGCTTGGCCTTTGCCTTGGAGCGGTCTTGCTTGTGATTGCGATGCCGGTTCGGCTTGAAATTGACGTGCAAAAGGGGACCCGGTGGCGGTTTCGTGCGGCCCTTCGGCCATTTGGTCGCTTTGGGCCGCGCCTTCCGCTTTCTGGTCGCAAGGGAAAGACGGACAAACCGCCCGAAAAGCGCCGTAAAAGAAACGCCAGACGAAGGTTAGGCAAGATGCGAATAGATCGTCTTGCGCAGGCGGGTGCGAAGCTTGTCGGGGATATTTTGCGGTGTGTGCGCATTGAAACTGCGACCCTTCAGATGCGGTTTGGTTTGGGAGACCCGGCAGAGACGGGTGAGGTGTTCGGCTATATGGCGCCTGTGATTTATGGTGCCGGCGTAGGCCAGAAGCTGTCATTTGACGTTGAGCCTGTGTTTGATCGTGCTGTGTTGGAGGGGCAGGCCAAACTGGATTTATCACTGGTTCCAGCGGCGCTTTTGGGGCCTCTTTTTAGATTTGGATGGACTGTATTCGGGCCTGTGCGATGACGTGGTCGCTTGATCCTGTGGTGAGAGTCGGAAAAGTGGCTGTCGCGGCGATTGTTGAGACACAAACGTCAGCGCATGCTGCTGCGCGTTCTATCAAAGTCTCGTCTTGCAAGCAGCCGCGCGTTGTTCTGATTGCCTGGAGTGACGAAGTAGAGGTTATTGATATCAAGGGACGCGACCTTGATGCCGACGCGGTCGAGACGCTGTATCCGGGGGCGATATCGCGGCTGATGGATCAGGTTCGATGAGCATATTGGCGCGGCGCTGGTCCTTGATCTTATGACGCTTGAAGCGATTTTTGTATTGGCGGTTCTTGTCGTAGCTATCGGCTTGATTGCGTTTGAGGTTGTGGCGATTGATCTTGTCGCGATTGCTATGTTGATCGCGGTGGTGGCGGCGGGTGTCCTGAGCCCGGCTGATGCGTTTTCGGGATTTGCCAGCGAAACGGTTATTATGCTGGCCGCGATCTTTGTGATTGCGGGGACGATTGCGCGCGCCGGTCTTGCGGAGGCGATTGCGGGTCTGGTGTTGCGCCGCGCGAAGGGCAAAGACACGGCTGCTCTGGCGATCATCATGTCGATCTCTGCGGCGCTTTCGACGGTCTTCAGCAATACAAGCACCACGTCCGTGCTGACGCCTGCCGCGATTGCCTATGCCAAGCAGGCGGGCACAAGCGCCAGTAAGTTGCTGATGCCGCTTGCCTTTGCCTCGATGATGGGCGGCACGATGACGCTTATCGGCACGTCAACGAACCTGTCAGCGAGCGGCATGATCGCGGGGCTTGGGTTGGAGCCTTATGGGTTTCTGGAGTTCTCGGGGATTGGGGCCATTCTGGCCGTGTGCGGTATTGCGTTCATGCTTGGACCGGGGGCCATGCTGATACCCGAGCGCCGCCAGCGCGATCTGACCGAGGGCTACGGGGTGCGGGATTACTTGTCTGAACTTGTGTTTCCCGACGATTCCAAAGCTATCGGCTGCCAGATCACCGAATTGGAGCTGAACCGGCTTGAGCTGACGCCGTTGCATGTTTTGCGGGGGCAAGAACGCCTGTCGGCACATCATTTGCGCAAAATACAGGCGCAGGATCGCATGTTGGTCAAAGGCACGCTGGATGGATTGCTTCGCGCGCGCGAGGACAAACGGTTTGTGATCGAGCCGGACATTGGCCAGGACGTCGCCTTGCCGCGCGCCGAGTTTACGGGGCTGGGAGAGGCCGTTGTGATGCCCGGATCGCGACTTGTTGGGCGTCGGTTGGGATCATCGCCTTTCTTTCATCGGTTTCGACTGGTTGTTCTGGCGGTTCACCGGCGTGGGCGCGCCTATGGCACGCGGTTGGATGATCTGAGGCTGCAGGCGGGGGATGTTCTGTTGCTTCAAGGCGCAAGCGATGACCTCTCTGCTTTGAAGGGACACCCTGATTTATGGGGGCTTTCCGAGGTTGGCCCGCCGCGACCGACACTTCGCGAAGGATTGTTGGCAAGTGGATTGCTGGCTGTTGCGGTGGTGTTTGGGATCCTCGGCATCCTTCCGCTCTCGATTGCGTTGCTGTCCGTGATCGTCTGCCTTGCGATTGCAGGGATCACACCCATTCAGGAAGCCTATCGCATGATCGACTGGAGGCTTCTCGTGATGGTGGCCTGTATGATCGGCTTTGGTCTGGCGATGTATCAATCCGGTGCGGCGGACGCTTTGGCGGCGGGTCTCGTCGGCTGGATCGCGCCTTTCGGTCTGATGCCGAGCCTGTTTGCGCTTGCCTTTCTGACCGTTGCCCTGACGCAGCCGATGTCAAATGCCGCGGCGGCTCTTACGATGTTGCCGGTGGCGGTGTCTTCGGCCGAGTTGCTTCAGATTGATCCGCGGCCCGTTGTCATTCTGGTCACTCTGGCGGCATCGCTGTCGTTCATCGCGCCGCTGGAGCCTGCGCTTTTGATCGTTTACGGGCCGGGGCGTTACCGGTTTGTCGATTTTATCCGGGTGGGTGGCCCGCTTACGGTGTTTTTGATCAGTATTCTGGTGCTTTTGGTGCCGTGGTTCTGGCCGCTTGTGTCCGCGCCCTGATCCAAGAAGTGGTCGGGACTTGATCCGGATCATTCATCGGATCTCTAAGCTCGAATAGTTTTGCCCCAAAGCCATATCAAAAAAGGGGGTCATCATGGACAGCAAAGACGATGTTGCAGCAACGCTTGCGCTTGATGGACCGACGCACAGGTTTCGCCGGTGGGCATTCATTGGTGCTGGGATTGGCATCGTGATTTTGGGCGGTGCGTTTGCGATGGGGGCGTTTCAACGCTCAAACGCACCGGTTTATCTGACGTCGCCTGCCGTGATTTCTGACTTTGACGTGATTGTAACCGGGACGGGAACGGTTGAGCCGACCAATCTGGTCGAGATATCAAGTGAGCTTTCGGGCACTCTGGCGGATGTCCATGTCGATTATAATGATGAGGTGACTGTCGGGACGGTTCTTGCATCATTGGACACCACGAAGCTGGAGGCGCAACTTGCGGTCAGCAAAGCGTCACTTGATGCGGCGATAGCCCGGGTCGCTATGGCCGAAGCTTCGTTGCATGAAGCACGAGAAATGTATGAGACCACGTTGAGCCTCGAAGAAAGAGGGGTGACGCCGCATCAGGTGTTCATTGAGCGAGAAGCCAGGTTTTTGCGCGCGCAGGCGGAATTACAGTCAGCGAAGGCGGACCGGTCTCTGGCAGAAGCCAGTCTTGACTTGCAGCAGGCAGAGCTGGCGAAGGCCTGTATTTGTTCGCCGGTCGATGGGGTTGTTTTGAACCGGGCGGTGGATCCGGGGCAAATTGTTGCGTCCGCTTTGTCGGCTCCAGTTTTGTTCACCGTTGCGGAAGACTTGTCTCAGATGGAGTTGAGGCTGGATATCGATGAGGCCGACATTGGTCAGATTGAAGTCGGTCAACAGGCAACTTTCACGGTCGATGCCTATGATGATCGCCAGTTTCCGGCGACCATCGTGCAGGTGAGATTTGCGCCCGAAATGGTCGATGGCATTGTGACCTACAAGGGTATTCTAAAGATAGACAATTCCGATCTTCTGCTGCGTCCGGGGATGACGGCGACGGCTGATATTACGGTGGATGAAATTCGAGAGGCTTTGGTCGTTCCGAACGCAGCGCTTCGCTATGCGCCGCTTGTGATTGTGGACGAAGCGCCCGAGCGCGAGGAACGCAGTGGGCTTTTGGGGATGCTGATTCCGGATGCGCCTGCAGGCGGTCATGCAAGGGCGGATAGCGGCACGGTCTGGGTCCTTGAGGACGGCGCGCCGCGCGAGGTAAACGTCGTCGCAGGGGCTACCGACGGCAAAGTCACACAGATCCTTTCGGGGGAGATTGCCGTCAATGATCTGTTGATAACAGAGCAGATCGATGAGTGACGCAGGGTCCCAGTCTCCGTTAATCTCACTGTCGGATATTCGCCGTATCTATGGTCAGGGTGCGACGGAAGTCCGTGCTTTGGATGGGATTGATCTGGATATCAACGAAGGCGAGTTTGTCGCCATTATGGGACCGAGCGGGTCTGGGAAGTCCACGGCTTTGAATGTGATCGGTTGTCTCGATAGCCCGACGTCGGGGCATTATCTTTTCAGCGGCACCGAGGTTGCGAACCTGACGCGGGATCAGCGGGCGTTGCTCAGGCGGCATTATCTGGGGTTTGTTTTTCAGGGGTATAATCTTTTGTCGCGCACGAGCGCGCTTCACAACGTGGAATTGCCACTGATTTACAAAGGCATGCGAAGTGCCGAGCGAAAAAGAGAGGCGCTTTTGGCGCTTTCGATGGTGGGGCTTGAACATCGCGCCAAGCATGATCCCTCCGAGCTTTCCGGCGGCCAACAGCAACGGGTCGCGATTGCGCGCGCGCTTGCCGGTAATCCGCGTGTGATGCTGGCGGACGAGCCGACAGGGAACCTCGACACCAAACGTTCGGTCGAGATTATGGAAGTGTTGCAGCGGCTGAACAAGGAGGCTGGGCTGACGATTGTGATGGTCACGCATGAGGCTGATATGGCTGCATTCGCCGACCGTTTGATCTGGATGGTTGACGGAAAGATTGAGCGCGACGAACCCACACGGAAGGCGGCCTGACATGCTGCTTGAAACACTTCGACTGGCGTTGCAGGCCATTTTCCGAAACGCGCTTCGGTCATTTCTTACAGTTCTGGGCATTGTCATTGGTGTCGGAGCCGTGATCGCGATGGTGACTGTCGGGCAGGGGTCGGCGGATCAGGTCACGGCGGATGTCGAGAAGTTGGGAGCCAATACGCTGATGGTTTTGCCAGGCGAGGATCCAATGGGTGGTGGTCCGCCGGGAACGGCCGTGCCGATGTTTTCATTGCGCGACAATGATGCGGTTGATGAGCAGATTTCGAGCGTCGCTGTGTCTGCGCCGATCAGCCAAATCCGGTCGCGCGTGGTGTTTGGGAACGAGAACCGACAGACCGACGTTGTCGGCACGGACAATCGATACTTCGAGGCTGCACAATGGGAGTTCGCTTTGGGACGACCTTTTGCGGCTGCGGAAATTCAGTCGGGACGCGCGGTGTGCGTGATCGGGGAAACCGTGCGGGATACGCTGTTCTCGACCCGCGATCCGCTTGGTGAAACGATCCGCATCAAAGCTCTGTCCTGCGAGGTTATCGGACTACTGAAGTCCAAGGGCGCTTCGACATTTGGCAGTGATCAGGACGATTTTGTGATTATGCCGTTGCGCACATTTCAGCGTCGCATCGCGGGGAACACTGACGTATCGGTTCTGTATGTTTCGGTCCGTGATGGGGTTTCAACGGATCGTGCAACTGAAGAGATTGAAGCATTGATGCGCCAGAGGCGCCGCATAAGCGCGGACGAGGAAGATGATTTCGACGTTATCGATATGAAGCAGCTGGCGACAATGCTGTCAGGGATTACGGATATTTTGACCGGGCTTTTGGCTGCGGTTGCGATGGTCAGTCTGTTGGTTGGCGGGATCGGGATCATGAACATCATGCTGGTGTCGGTCACTGAGCGGACGCGCGAGATTGGCATACGTCTGGCGATCGGGGCGCAAGCCAGTCAGGTGTTGTTGCAGTTTCTGGTCGAAGCGATTGTTTTGTCGCTGGTCGGAGGTCTTATCGGTGTCGTGTTCGGGCTTGGGCTTGGCTTTGCGGGCGCGCGGGCATTGTCGGTGCCGTTTACGCCGGACATCACAATCATACTTGTCGCTTTCGCGTTCTCGGCTGCGGTAGGTGTGATTTTTGGCTACTTTCCAGCGCGCCGTGCCGCACGACTGGATCCGATTGAGGCCTTGCGCCACGAGTGAATGCGCACAGGGTGGTGGCACGCAGTATACCGCCAAAACAGTGAGAGGTTTATTGAAATGCCGGATAAAGCAAAGCTGACGTGTCTGGCCTGCGGGCAGGTGAACCGTGTCGCCACTGACAGGCTGTCGGCCAAACCAAAATGTGGCACCTGTGGGCAGTTGCTGTTGAGTGGCAAGGTTGGCGAGATGGACATCAGCGCCCACGACAAGGCGACCAAGTCCGACACGCTTCCATTGGTGGTGGATTACTGGGCGCCCTGGTGCGGGCCTTGCAAGATGATGGCTCCTGAGTTCGCCAGAGCGGCGTCCGCGCTGCAATTGAAAGCGCGCTTTGCAAAGATCAACACCGAGGAATTTCCGAAGGTATCGCAGCGCCTTGGCATCAGAGGCATTCCGCTTTTGATCCTCTACTCAAAAGGACGCGAGGTCGCGCGCCTGCCGGGCGCACGACCTGCAAAGGATATTGAGGAATTCGTGCGTGCGCATAGTTAGGTGCGCTCGCACGTGTTCGTTTATGGTCGGATGAGGCCTGTCATATCGACCTCGACACTTTCCGAGAGGCTTTCAAGGCTGTCGTAGAGCAGTTGAAGCGCATAGTGCGGGTTGTGCGTATAGATCGCGCCGTCTTTTGCCACCAACTGATAGTTGTAGGCGGCCTTCAAAAGCCGGGGTGTCCAGTTTTGATAGCGATTGGGGTAGATTGCCTCGTCGTCGGTTGCTTCGCCGTCGGCGTTGGTGTCGGCAAAGAAGTATGGATAGGCGTGTGAGGAATACACGACAGGGGCCTGAACGATCTCTGTGGCGTAGAGTTCGATGGCGTCTTCCAGTCTGGCGTGCAGGGCTGCGATGGGCACTGAGATACCGTTGGTCGTGACGCCGTCCCCATCGAAGTCCATCGGAGAGATTCTGATGTCCTTGAAGGAGGCGACGCCCTGATGACAGGCCGTGCAGCTGTCGAGCTGGACTTCCAGAGAATGCGGACGGTGGCAATCGGTGCAGGTGTTCAGGTCAGGCACATGTGTGAACTGGCCTTTGTAAACCTTGCCCGGATACTCAAAGCCGATTTGAACGGTTGATCCCATCTGGGTCGCAGCAGACGGCGCGTAGTGCGTGTTGATGAAGCCGAGATCGCCGCTGACAACATCGTCTTCCATGCCTTCGGTCGCGGCGTTGACCGTCTGAACCGAGGACCGGCCCTGATGGCAGACGGCGCAGACTGCGGAAGATTCGAAGCTGTCAATTGAGGTTCCTGAAGGGAAGGGAACCGACGTCAGGTTAGCGGCTGCCGAATTGTGGCAGACCGCGCAATCGACAGTGGTGCCTGTTGCGACGGGATGATCAATAACGCCGGGGGTCGCATCCGGCGTGCGCATCCAGTCCACGGCGCCAAGGCTGGAGTGGCAAACTGCGCATCCGCCGGGGATTTCGCCGTCCTCGTCCCAGTGGGTGAAGGCTTCGGATGTGCGGTCGTTGTGCGGGGAGGCGAGCCAGGCTTCCATGATCGTAACCAGCCGCGCGGCGTCGGATTGTTCGTCTTGTGCGGTTGCGGGGGCGGCGATCAAGGCGAGGCAAAACGCGAATACAAGCGTCAGGCGGGCGATTGCTGAGCGGATCATGGCAGGGTCCTTCTCCAATGTGTGACGCGCCTAGTGTTGCTGCTTTTTCAATTTGGAGAATTGAGGTGGATCAATTCAAAGTTGGATTGGCTCGGACATATTCAACGGCAACGACACGCCCGCAGGTCTTATTGAACGACACGCGGTTTGAAGGGTGACGCATTGAAACATTTCCACATAAAACGGGGTGAAAAGGCGACACGTCAGGGTGCGCCCAAGCAGGACGTCATTGAAGAACAGGGCGCGGTATCTGTCGCATTGCTGGGCAGCGATATGCCCGGGCTGCGTCCGAAATTCGAGGTTGAAGAAGGCGAGCGTGTGCAGGCTGGTCAGGTCTTGTTTAGAGATCGTCGGCACAGAGAGGTGGCATACGTTTCGCCAATTTCGGGCAACGTGGCCACGCTTTCCTTTGGCGCGCGCAGAACGTTGTCGGCTTGCATTTTGACCTCGGACGGCGAGGTGGCTCACTCTCCTAGAGTGGTGCCGGTTGGCGCAGACGATGGCTTTGCAATTCGCGAGGTGTTGCAAGGCAGCGGGATGTGGAGTGCATTTCGAACGCGGCCTTTCGGGCGCACGCCAGTGCCTGACGCAAGGCCGGAAGCTGTGTTTGTGAATGCTTGTCATGCCAGTCCACTTGCGCCTGATCCGCGTATTGTGCTGGCTGGCAAAGAAGACGTTTTTGCCCGTGGGCTTGCGCTGCTTACCAAGCTGACCGAGGGGCCGGTTTTCCTGTGTCAGTTGCCCGGTGCGCCGCTTTCAAAGGGCGATGATCGGCTAGAGGTTGCGAGCTTCAGCGGCACCATGGCGGCTGGTTTGTCGGGCACGCATATTGACCGATTGCGCCCGGTTCGGGCTGGAATGGAGGTTTGGTCGATTGGCTATCAGGACGTCATTGCCATCGGCCATTTGTTTGAGACGGGGCTGTTTATGGGGGATCGCGTGATTGCGATTTCCGGCACAGGTGCATTGCCGGCGAGGCTTGTGCGGACCAGTTTGGGCGCGAAAATAGCTGAGGTTTGCCAACCAGAAGAGCGCGCTTGTGCTTTGGCAGGGGATGCGTTGACTGGACGAGATGCGGCGTATCTGGGACGGTTTCACAGTCAGATTACGGTGCCCGATGGGCCGGTCCGGCAACGGAAACGATTTTGGCAGGCAAATCGGGCGGCTATTCCGTCTGCGCTGGTTCCGACCGGGGCGCTTGATCATGCGCTTGCCCCCGATATCCTGCCGGTGCCGCTTTTGCGTGCCTTGAGCATTGGAGATAGCGAAACCGCAGAGCGTCTGGGCTGCCTTGCGTTGATCGAAGAAGACGTTGCCGCATTGTCCCGGCATTGCACCAGCGGGTCGCGGTATGATGTTCTCTTGCGTCTGGTTCTGGATGATCTGATGGCGGACGCGGCGTGATCGGCATCGATCACTTGTCGCCTCGCAGTGTCGGTGGCGTGACGATCGCGCAGTGCGTTGCGCTGATTGCGCCTTTGGCAGTTGTGGCGACCGCTGATCCTGAGCGATTTGCGTTAAATTTGGTGGCTGCATTGGTAGCAGCGCTTGTGTGGGAGGGGATTTTCGCAACGCTTCGCCGCCGCGTTTTGAGTTTTCATGGGGTCACGACGGCTTTTATCGTGGCCGTCGTGCTGCCGCCCGAAATTGCGATCTGGCAGATCGTGTTTGCAGTGTCATTGGGTGTGATTTTGGGGGAGCTGGTCTTCGGGGGGCGTGGCTTTGGATTTGTCCAACCTGCGGCAGTTGCCTTGTCCTTGCTTTTGATTTCCTTTCCTGAGTTGCAATTGCGCCAGTCCACCACGGCGTTGGCTGTCGCGACGGTGCCGGGGGCGGTTTTATTGCTCTTAATGGGATTGATTTCGTGGCGTGTGCTTGTGGGCGCTATCATCGCGTCTGCGGTTTTATTGGCATTGCGCGGCGCGGAGATGGAACCGGTCACCGTTGCGACGGCGATGGCTTTCGCTCTTGTTTTTCTGGTTTGCGATCCGATTTCAGCGGCTGCGACGCCGATCGGGCGCTGGATTTATGGCGCATTGGCGGGGGGGCTTGTCATAGTGTTTTCGCCGCCGGGCGCGCCGACCGCTGAGGCGATGGTCTTTGCCGCGCTGATGTCCGGTGTCTTTGCACCATTGATAGATCACGTGGTGATCCTGATCCATGCGCGGCGCGAAATGAGACGTCATGCTTAACCCGGTGACGATATGGCGGGGCTTTCTGGCGCGCCCGAACGATGATCGGGTGAAAGTGTTTGGCGTCGCAATTCTGGTGGCGTTGATCAGTTCGATTCTGGTGTCGATCACCTCGGTGACCCTGAAGCCTTTGCAGGAGGCACATCTGGCCGCCGAGCGGGAAGCCCGCATGGCGCGGATGATTGATGCGCTGCCGGGGATGCGCTCGGTGATGGAGGAGTTGGGCGTTGACGCTTTGGAGACGCGCCTTGTCGATCTGAGTTCGGGGACATTTGTCAGCGGGCGCGATCCGGCTGAGTTCAATATGCAGACCGCTGCGTCGGACCCCGAGCAAAGCGTTGCTATCCCGAGCGAACTGGATGTTGCCCGACTTGGACGGCGCGCAAATCTGGCGCCGGTATATTTGCTGGAACGTGATGGTGACTTGCTTCTGGTCGTGCTGCCGGTCAGCGGGTCGGGGTATCAGTCCACGCTGCGCGCTATGCTGGCGCTGGAGGCGGATTTGCGGACTGTCGCCGCGCTGACGATCACCGAACAGGGCGAAACGCCGGGCCTTGGTGCGCGCGTTGAGACACCCGAATGGCAGGCATTGTGGCCCGGTAAGGAAGTCGCTGATGAGACCGGACAGATCGTGATCTCGGTGGTGCGCGGACAGGGCACCGGACCCCATGAAGTGGACGGCATCAGTGGTGCGACCCTGACGAGCAATGGCGTGAGCAACATGTTGCGCTACTGGCTGGGAGATCATGGGTTTGGTCCGTTCCTTGAGCGTTTGCGGCAGGAGGGGCTTTGAGATGACGAAGAAGCTGACGTATCTGACGGGGCCATTGATCGATCAGAACCCGATCACACTACAAATTCTGGGTATCTGTTCGGCGCTTGCGGTCACCACGTCGCTGGCCACTGCATTGGTTATGTCGGCCGCTCTTACGGCTGTGCTGTGTTTGTCGTCTGCCACGATCAGCCTGATCCGCCATCATATTCCGAACGTCATTCGGTTGATCGTGCAAATCGTGATTATCGCTTCGATGGTTGTGGTTATTGACGAAATTCTGAAGGCCTATGCCTTCGGGATAAGCCGTCAGTTGTCGGTCTTCGTGGGGCTGATTGTGACGAATTGTCTGGTAATGGGGCGGGCTGAGGCATTTGCTATGCGCAACCCGGTCGGGCCCTCGGTTCTGGATGCATTGGGCAATGGGCTTGGATACAGTCTGATCCTTGTTCTGATCGGAACTATTCGCGAGCTTTTCGGGACCGGTGCAATTCTTGGGGTCACGGTGTTTGTGCCGGTATCAGAGGAGGGCTGGTTTGAGCCCTTGGGATTGATGCAGCTTGCGCCAAGTGCGTTCTTTATCATCGGCGCGCTGATCTGGGCCATTCGGTCGCGTTGGAGCCAGCAGGTCGAGACGCCCAAGCTGTCGCTTGTGAAGATTGGGGCAAAGCGATGACAGAGCTTCTTGTTGCCTCGATCTTTCATCAAAACATTGCGCTTACCTCGTTTCTGGGGATTTGCACGTTTTTGGCGGTTTCCGAGCGTCTGGAGACGGCTTTCGGGCTTGGGCTGGCGATTATCGTCGTTCAGTCGATCACGGTGCCGGTCAACAATCTGATTTTCAACAGTATACTGCTGGAAGGTGCCTGGAGTTGGGCGGGGCTGCCGGATGTCGATCTGAGCTATCTGAAGCTGATCACATTCATCGGCGTGATTGCTGCGATGGTGCAGATTCTTGAGCTTTTCCTTGACCGATTTGTCCCGCGTCTCTACCGCGCTTTGGGAATTTTCCTGCCTCTGATCACCGTGAATTGCGCCGTTCTTGGGGGCAGTCTTTTCATGGTGGAACGCCAATACGATTTCGCCGAGGCTGTCGTGTTCGGGTTCGGCAGCGGGGCTGGCTGGGCTTTGGCGATTGTTGCTTTTGCGGCGATCCGTGAGCGTCTGAGATACAGCGATATCCCACAGGGTTTGCAGGGTCTGGGAAGTGCGTTTCTGGTAACCGGTTTGATGTCTATTGGGTTTACGGCACTTGGGAGGATCGGTTTGTGATCAATATCCTTTCGGGCAGTGTATTTCTGATCGTGCTGGTGTGTGTGCTGACCGGATTGGTCATTGGCGCAAGGGCGTTTTTGATGCCTGCGCGGCAGGTGCGATTGTCGGTGAATGGTCACAAGACGATTGAAGCCATGACGGGTCAGAAGTTGCTGACGGCGTTGAATGACAACGGCGTTCTTGTGCCGTCTGCCTGTGCTGGTGCCGGAACTTGCGGTCTGTGCCGGGTGCGCATTGAGGAGGGGGGGCCGGACGCTCTGCCGGTTGAGGTTGCGCGGCTATCGCGTGCTGAGTTGCGCGACGGCACGCATTTGGCGTGTCAGGTGACGATGCGCAACGATATGGACGTCAACGTTGACGAGGATTTGCTTGGTGCAGAGGCTTTTATGCTTCAGGTCGCATCGACACGGCAACTCACACCTTTGATCCGGGAAATCGTGCTGCAACTTCCCGAGGGCAACAGGCCCGAGGTTGTTGCCGGTGCGTTCTTGCAGATCACTGCGCCTCCGTTCGAGCTGGCGTATACGGATATCGACATACCGGAGGCCTTTCAGGACGAGTGGACACCGCTTCGGGGTTTGAGTGTAGAGACGGATACGGACGTGACGCGCGCTTATTCCATCTCTAATCGGCCGCAGGACACAGAGGCGGGACGGTTGGTTCTCAATATCCGCCTCGCCCTGCCACCGCCGTCCGTGAAGGACGCGCCTCCGGGGATTGTGTCTTCGTGGTTGTTTGCCCTGCGCGAAGGTGATCCTGTGAAGGTGTCGGGGCCTTTCGGAACGTTTCGCGCATCAGATACCGATCGCGAGATGGTTTTCATTGGTGGAGGCGTTGGCATGGCCCCGTTGAGGGCGATGATTTTTGACCAGTTGGAGCGCCAGAAGACCGGTCGCCGGATTAGTTTCTGGTATGGTGCGCGCAGTGCTGCGGATATCTTTTATGCCGAGGAGTTCGATGCGCTGGAGGCTGCACACCCGAATTTCGACTGGACGGTTGCACTGTCTGATCCGGAGGGCGCGGATAACTGGTCGGGCGCGGTAGGCTTCGTTCATGCAGTCGCCTTGCAGCGCTATCTTGGGGACCATCCGGCTCCGGAAGCCTGTGAGTATTATTTGTGCGGGCCGCCGTTGATGATCCGTGCGGTGCTGTCGATGCTGGATGACCTTGGCGTGGACGAGGACAGCATTCACAACGATGATTTTGGAGTTTAGCCGATGGTTTTGACGCGACGCGGGATGATCTTTGGGCTGCTCGGGGCGGGTCTTTGTTCGACGCAAGCCTGGGCAAAGGGCCTGCAGGTCGAGGGTGGTCTTGCGTTTGGATCAAGTTGGCGCATCACGGCCGGTGGCATCGTTGATCTTTCGGCCGTGCGACCGAAGCTGGAGGCTGTATTTCGGCGGGTCGATGAACAAATGTCGCCTTATCGCGCGACATCGCCACTTTCGGTTTTCAATTCCATCCGCAGGGTCGGGTTTGCGGAGATGCCGCCGGAGCTTTGTGCGGTGACCAGCGAGGCTTTGCGCATAGCAAGGCTGACGGATGGCGCATTTGATCCAACGGTTGGACCTCTTGTTTCCCGGTTTGGTTTTGGGCCGATCAGGGGCGGCTTGGGGTCGTATCGACAGATCGAGGTTGCGTCTGATGGTTTGCGAAAGGGCGAGGCGGATTTGACTTTGGATTTATGCGGGATTGCCAAAGGGTATGCGTTGGATCGGGTGGCCGAGGTTTTGGTGGACGAGGGCATAAACAGCGCGATGATTGAGGTCGGTGGCGAAATAAAAGTCCTGGGACGCCACCCCAGAGGGCGCGAATGGGTTGGCGCGGTGGCTGATCCGATCGCATTGGATTTCCAGCCCTATCGTCTGGTGACGCCGAGGGATCAGGCTTTGGCAACTTCGGGGCATGCTGCCAATGGTGTAAGTGGCAGGATCAGCACAAGCCATATCATCGACACCACGTCGGGCCGTCCGGCGTCGACGACGCTGGCGTCTGTTTCGGTGCTTGCGCCAAGTGGACAGGAAGCCGATGCGCTTGCCACGGCGCTTTGTGCGGCAGGTGTCGAGAAGGGTATCGCTTTGGCACGGCGGCTGAATGCTTCGGCTCTGTTTATTGTGCGAAATGGTGATGAGACGTCCGATGTTATGACTGGTCGGTTTTCCGATTACGTCCTGATCTGAGAGGAACCAATGGAAACGATTATTCTGACGTTCGTTGTCTCGCTTCTTGCGATTGCAGGGCTTGCGGTTGGCGTTTTGGCAGGGCGGACACCGATCAAGGGCAGTTGTGGCGGTCTGGCCTGCCACAAGGGTCTGTCTTGCGGCGTCTGCAAGGCTGGTCGCGGGAAGGGGCCAAAATGAAACGTGTGGCACTTGTTTCAGATTACATGACGCGCGAGTTGATCACGCTCTCGCCGCAGACCGAGATCAATCGCGCGATGAATATTCTGCTTGATAACCGGATTTCCGGCGCGCCGGTTCTGGCCGATGACGGAACGCTGGTCGGCGTTTTGTCCAAGAAGGACTGTCTGAAGGCGGCGATGCAGGCGAGCTATTACAGGTCGTGGGGTGGCAGGGTTGAGGCGTATATGTCGCGTGATGTGCAGACACTTGAGGCGGGACTGGATATTTTTGCGGCAACCAATGCCTTCCTGCAAAGCGCGTTTCGGCGGTTTCCGGTCATTGAGGATGGCCGGCTTGTCGGACAGATAAGTCGGGCCGATGCTTTGCGGGCCATGAAAGACAGTTGGGATTAGCGCGCCGTTGCGTAGTTGGCGCTGAAGTCGTGATTTTCTCGGAAATATGGTTTGATGGCACACACAAAACACAGGGAGGGTGGCAAATGAAGAAGATCACGAATGCAGCCTATGAGGCTGAACTGGCGCGATTGCAGATCGAACTTGTAAAGTTGCAGGAGTGGGTCAAGGCGACCGGCCACCGCGTTGCGATCATTTTCGAGGGCCGGGATGCGGCGGGTAAAGGGGGGACGATCAAGCGCATAACCGAGGCGATGAACCCGCGCATATGTCAGGTCGTTGCTTTGCCAGCGCCAACCGAACGCGAGAAGTCGCAGTGGTATTTTCAGCGTTATGTGTCGCATCTGCCGGCGGCGGGCGAGATCATCATATTTGATCGGTCCTGGTACAATCGCGCAGGCGTCGAACGGGTGATGGGGTTTTGCACCGACGAGGAATACAAAGAGTTCATGCGCAGTTGTCCGGAGTTTGAGCGCATGTTGGTTCGCTCGGGCATTCAATTGATCAAATACTGGTTTTCCGTAAGTGACGAGGAACAGGAGCGCCGCTTCCAAAAACGACTGACGGACCCTACGAAACAGTGGAAATTAAGCCCGATGGATTTGGAGAGCCGCAAGCGTTGGGTGGATTATTCGAAAGCCAAGGATGACATGTTCTCGCACACCGATATCAAGCAGGCGCCTTGGTATGTGGTGGATTCGGATGTGAAGAAGCACGCGAGACTGAATTGCATCAGCCATCTTCTGTCTCTTATTCCATACGAGGACATTGAGCCCGCGCCGGTTGTGTTGGAAGATCGACCTGCGCAGCGTGGCTATGTCCGCCCTCCAATGGGGGACCAGACCTTTGTTCCTGAGGTCCACAAGAAGCTGACTTAAAGCTAGCTTTTGACAGTTCTTTTCCCCGGTAAGCCGGTTCACGAGCGCAACTGCCTTTGCGGCGTGTTATCATCGGTGCCTTCGGTGGTGAATGCGATTTTTGTAGCTAAGTCTGTGAGATACGTTCCGATCTTCACGCGAAATTCGGGTGTGAAAACGCGCATCGAACCGGTTGCCCCGATTGAAAGCGTTGCCCCAAACCCGGTTTTGCCAAGTGGTGAGGCAACCGAGCACATGCCGCGTTCCATTTCTTCGACGCATTCGGCGAAGCCGCGTTCGCGGATAGTCACCAGCTCCGCGTGGAGGTCAGCCACGTCGGTCAGTGTAAAGTCGGTATAGGCTTTGAGACGGCCAGCAAGGTCTTGGGCGGGTTCCAGTGAGGGGTTGAATGCGAGGACGGCTTTTGAGCAGGAACACGCATGGAGCGGGCGTTTGCCAAGGCCGGGATGAAGGTAGGAAACGCCGATTTGCGGGGTCTCGACGTGGATGATTTCGACAGCCTGACCTTTCAGTCTCGACAGGAAGAAGGCCGCGCCGTGTTCGTTTGCGGCTTGCTTCAGAATTGGGGCCGCAAGGCTGATCAGGGCAACATCTGAGCGATCGGTCAGAGCGATCTGTTTCAGGCGACTGCCGATTGCAAAGTGGCCTCGGGAAACGGGATCGATCAACCCAACTGCAGCAAGGTCTTTGACCAGGCGATAAGCAGAGGGTTTGGGAAGGTCGGAGTGCGCGACAATGTCTGCCACCGAGGCTTCTCCATTTTGACCGATGATCTCTAGGATCATGGTGAGGCGTTCGAGGTGCATTTTATTCTCTTGTGATACTGCTATTCTCGATTTATGAGATTACTGTTCGCATCGCAAGGGAGGTTCGTGATGATGGATGGGGTGTGTTGCGGACCGGGCTATGCGAGTCCCGCTGAAGCCATTCAGGCTCCGCGAGAGAAGCTTCTTTACACGATCGCCATTTACACAGGCACCGGTATTCAAAAGCCGGATTACCTTGCGACCGTTGATGCGGATCCTGAAAGCCCGACGTATTCACAAGTGATCCACCGTCTTGAAATGCCCGGCATTGGGGACGAGTTGCATCATATGGGGTGGAATGCCTGTTCGTCCTGTCATGACGACAGTTCGATGTCGCGAAAGTATCTGCTGGTTCCAGGGGTGCGGTCGAACAATATCCACGTGGTTGATACGGCGACCGACCCGCGTGCGCCGCGTTTGCATAAGGTGATTGAGGGGGCCGAGATCAAGGCGAAGGCGGATCTGTCTGGACCTCATACGGTGCATTGTCTGGGTTCTGAGATCATCATTTCGTTTTTGGGTGATGCAAAAGGTGAGGCACCCGGCGGGTATCTCCATATGAACAAGGACTTCGAGATTATCGGACGCTGGGAGAACTCGATGGGGGACATCCCGTTCGGGTATGATTTCTGGTACCAGCCGCGCCACAACGTGATGGTGTCGTCGGAATGGGCTGCGCCGAACACGTTTATGCCGGGGTTTGATCTCGAAGAGGTGGGGCATCTGAAATACGGGCGACGTCTTCACATTTGGGATTTTGAGAAGCGCGAGCCGATTGAGACGATGTATCTGGGCGAAGATGGATTGATCCCGCTGGAGGTGAAGTTCCACCACGACCCGGACAGCACGCACGGGTTCTGCGGGGCGGCGCTCAGTGCGAATGTGATCCATTTCTGGAAGTCCGATGAGGGCAAATGGGAGTGGGAGAAGATTATTGATGTGGAGAATGAACCGCATCCGGAATGGCCCATTCCAATTCCCGGTGTGATGTCGGCGATCCTTGTGTCGATGGATGATAAGTATCTCTATCTGAACAACTGGCTGCATGGTGATATGCGCCAATACGACATCACGGATCCGCATAATCCGAAGCTGACAGGGCAGGTGTGGATGGGCGGATTGCTCAACAAGGCACCGGAAGTGAATGGCGTGCCGGTGGCGGGCGGGCCGCAGATGTTCCAGCTGTCGCTGGACGGCAAGCGGCTTTATGTGACGACCTCGCTTTTCTCGACGTGGGACAACCAGTTTTACCCCGAGATCCGCACGCAAGGTGGGGTCATGGTGATGATTGACTGTGATGTTGAAAATGGCGGTATGAAGATCAACGAGGATTTCATTGTTGATTTTGGTAAGGAGCCGAACGGGCCGAGCCGTTGTCACGAGACGCGCTATCCGGGCGGGGATTGCACGAGCGATATCTGGCTGTGAGCGAGACGCGGGTCATAACGCTTGCAAACCGCGAGGGTGCGACTTTCGAGGTCGATGCGCGGCGTCCGTTGTTGGATACTTTGCGCGAGCAAGGGGTCGATCTGCCTTATGGGTGCAAATATGGCGGCTGCATTACATGTGCGGCCAAGCTAACCGAGGGTCAGGTCGATCAACGTCGTCAGGTTGCCTTGAATAACCGCCAGATTTCGGATGGTTATGTTGTGCTTTGTGTGGCGCGGCCCATCTCTGATTGCACGATTGAGATCGGGGTTGAAAGCCATGACCGGCTTTATCGCAATCCGTTCAAGGATCCCTTGCAACCCCATGAACTTAAGGCGGATATCGCCACGCCGAAGGAGGTCTGAGCCATGCCTGCCGCTGCATTGGACGACTTGTATGATTACGATTCCAAATACTTGGCCAGCATTCTGAAATCGGTAAAGACCATCGCGATGGTGGGGGCAAGCGCGGACAAGACCAAATTCAGCTATGGCGTTCTGCGTGTTCTGCACGAGACGGGCTATGACATGATCCCGGTGAACCCGAACCCGAATTTGAGCGAAATTCGCGGGATCAAGGTGTATCATTCGCTGGAAGAGATCGACCGGCCTGTGGACATGGTTGAGGTGTTTCGCCCCAAGGAAGAATTCTACGGGATTGCTGAACAGGCGATTGCGATCGGGGCCAAGGTGCTTTGGGGACAGATCGGGGTTTATGATGACCGGGCGGCTGAACTGGCGGAAGCGGCCGGGTTGCAGGTTGTGATGAACCGCTGTCCGAAGATCGAGTTGTTCAGGCCGTTCTGGAAGCCTCGGCTTGATTTGAAGATTTGACAGGCGGATCGTGAGTGGGGCTTGTTCGGTTGAAAAGACGCCTAAGTATATCGCGAAAGGGAGCGACAAGATGAACGATATGACCCAGAGCGATGAAGCGATCCTGCTGCGCGAGGACGACGCTGGCGTGACCATTCTGACGCTGAACGCTCCGCAGTCGATCAATGCGCTTTCCGAGAAGATGCTGGCGGCGTTATCCGCGGCGTTTGATGAGATTGCGGAGGACCGTTCGGTGAAAGCGGTGATACTGCGGTCAGCTGGTAACCACTTTTGCGCAGGTCATAATCTGAAGGAAATGACTGCGCGGCGTCAGGATGCAGACGGCGGCTTTCAGTATTTTCAGGACCTCTTTGCGACTTGTTCCGAGATGATGCTGCGGATTGTCCGCTTGCCTCAGCCGGTCATTGCAGAAGTGAAAGGGATCGCGACGGCGGCCGGGTGCCAGTTGGTAGCGGCCTGTGATCTGGCGGTGGCCTCGGAAGAGACGAGGTTTGCGACGTCTGGGGTGAATATCGGGCTGTTTTGTTCAACGCCCATGGTGGCGCTCAGCCGGAATGTGCCGCGCAAACAGGCGATGGAGATGCTTTTGCTCGGGGAGTTTTTGCCGGCTGCGCGGGTGGCGGACTTTGGGTTGATCAACGCGGTTGTGCCGCGTGATGGGCTTGAGCAAAAGACCATGGAGATGGCGCGCACCATTGCCGACAAACCGGCAGCGGCGATCAAGATCGGGAAGCGGGCGTTTTATGAGCAGGCGGAAATGCCGCTTGAAGAGGCCTATGCTTTCGCCGGGCGCGTGATGGCGGAGAACATGATGGGCGTCGATGCGGAGGCTGGGATCGGAGCGTTTACGCGCAAAGAGCCGATGCCCGACTGGACCGGCAAATGATCTTCGACGGCCCCGAACTGCAAAAGTGCGCGGCCAACCATACGGCGCTGTCGCCGGTTTCGGTTCTGAAGCGCGTTGAGCGGGTTCATCCCGAGTTGCCCGCGCAGATTCACGGCTCGATCCGTCGCAATTGGGGCGAGGTTGCAGAGCGGTGCAAGCGGCTTGCGTCGGCTCTGAAGGCTCGTGGGATTGGCAAGGGCGATACGGTTGCTCTGATCGCGCCGAACATTCCTGAAGCTTTGGAATGCGCTTTGGCTTTGCCGCTTTTGGGGGCGGTGCTGAACGCCAACAACGTGCGACTGGATGCGGGCACGATTGCTTACATTCTTGATCATGGCGAAGCGAAGGTGCTGCTGGTGGACACCGAGTTTTCCGGTATGGCGGCGGAGGCTGTGCGCCAGTCGAAACGGGATTTGCTGATCGTTGACATTGAGGACCCGGAAGGGCCGGGTGGCGACCGGATCGGGGCTTTGACCTACGACGCATTGCTGGCTGAAGGCGATCCTGATTTCGCTTACGTCTTGCCGGATGACGAGTGGGATGCACTGGCGCTGAATTATACGTCGGGGACGACGGGGCGGCCTAAGGGCGTAGTTTATTCGCACCGTGGGGCCTGGACAAATGCGGTCAACAACACGGTGACCTGGGAGATGCCGCATTTCCCGGTCTACCTTTGGACGCTGCCACTGTTTCATTGCAATGGCTGGTGCTTTCCCTGGACGATCACGATGTTGGCGGGAACCCACGTGTTTTTGCGCGCACCACGGGCGGACGCGATTTACGCAGCCTTTGCGGACCATGGCGTGACGCATTTGTGTGGTGCGCCGATCATTATGTCGATGATCTCGGGGGCGGCACCGGAAGATCGGCGGAATTTCTCACAAGATATCAAGATGATGACCGCCGCGGCACCGCCACCGGCATCTGTCATCGCAGGCATGGAGGAGATGGGCATTTCGATCACCCATGTCTATGGCTTGACCGAGGTTTATGGCCCGGCTGTCGTCTGCGCGAAAAAGCCGGACTGGCTGAACCTGCCACTTGAAGAGCAGGCGCGCCTGAACGCACGACAAGGCGTGGCCTACGAGCTTGAAGAAGATGTGTTGGTTCTTGACCCTGACACAGGCAAGCCCGTCCCATGGGATGGTGAAACGCTAGGTGAGATCGTCTTTCGCGGCAACATCGTCATGAAGGGGTATTTCAAACAGCCTGAAGAGACTGCGAAAGCCTTCCGTGACGGTTGGTTCTGGTCTGGCGACATTGCTGTGCAGCACCCTGATGGCTACGTCGAAATCAGGGACCGCGCGAAGGATATCATCATTTCGGGGGGCGAGAACATTTCGTCGATCGAGGTCGAGAAAGCGCTTTATTCGCACCCGGACGTGAGCCTTGTGGCAGTGGTTGCGATGCCGGACGAAAAGTGGGGCGAAGTGCCTTGTGCATTCGTCGAGCTTGTGGCCGGGGCGCGTGTGACGGAGGAGGCGCTTCTGGAGCACGCAAGGTCGCGTCTGGCGGGCTATCAAAGACCAAAGAAGGTCATTTTTCAGGACCTGCCAAAGACAACGACCGGCAAAATCCGGAAAAACGAACTTCGCGAGCTGTTTCGGTAGACTTGTCACCCGACGGTTCCTCAAACCTGAGAAGCATGGACGCAAAATGAACGAAGCGCTTTCATTTTCGAAATTCAGTTTTGGCACGCAGGTGCGTAAATCGCCTTTTTCCGATGCCGCGCAGCGGTGGGGGGCAATGGGCTTTTCCGTTTACAACCACATGTATATCCCGCGCGATTTTGGCGATCCGGTGCAGAATTTCTGGAACCTCGTGAACGAGGCTATTCTTTGTGATGTCTCTGTTGAGCGGCAAGTTGAGATCACCGGTCCGGATGCTGCGAAGTTCACGCAATACATTTGCTGTCGGGACCTTTCAAAAATGAAGGTCGGTCAGTGCAAATACGTTTTGATCACTGATCAGGACGGCGCAATTATCAATGATCCGGTTCTGCTCAAGCTTGCGGACAATCATTTCTGGCTATCGATTGCAGACAGTGATGTGCTGCTTTGGGCCAAGGGGGTGGCGCTGCATGCCGGGATGGATGTGCAGATTGGCGAGCCGGATGTGTCACCTCTCCAGCTGCAGGGCCCAAAGTCGCGCGAGGTTTTGCGGGCGGCATTTGGCGATGCGCCGACTGATCTGAAATATTACTGGTTCATGGAATACGACTGGGAGGGTGTGCCGCTTGTCATTTCCCGAACGGGTTGGTCCAGTGAATTGGGGTATGAGATTTTTCTGCGTGACGGGTCTGCGGGTGATCGGCTGTGGGAACACCTTATGGCCGTCGGTCAGCCGCTTGGATTGAAGCCGGGTCATACGTCTTCGATCCGTCGCATTGAAGCTGGGATGTTGTCTTATCACGCGGACATGACGCTTGCGAATAATCCTTACGAGATGGGGATGGATCGACTTGTGAACCTTGAGATTGAGGCTGATTTTGTGGGCAAATCGGCCTTGGCGGCGATCAAGAAACAAGGTGTGACGCAAAGCTTTGTCGGTCTGGAAGTGGATGGGGATGCTTTGGTTGGATCGAACGACACGTTTTGGGTGATTTCGTCGCAGGGGGCTCAGGTCGGGTATGTGACCTCGGCTGTTCATTCGCCTCGGTTGGGCAAAAATATCGCGCTGGCCATGGTGGCCGTGGATCAGGCTGAGGTGGGCAATCGTGTTGTTGTTGAGACCGAGTTTGGATCGCGTAGCGCTGTCGTGGTTCCAAAGCCGTTCTATGATCCGTCAAAGGCCATCGCGGCGCAAAGCTGACGCGTTGCTCGTTTCGGACTGATGCAAAGCTTAAATATCGTCGCCTTTTTGCGCGGCGGCCAGCACATCTTTGATCTGGTCGGTGGACAGTCCGTAGTCGGTTTTCGCGGTTTGCGCAGATATGTATCCGCGTGCGAGGTCTCTTTTCACCGCGTTTACATCGCGATCCCCGGCTGTTCCGTAGCCAGCGCCTCCGGGGAAGGCCATGACCACTTTGCGCCCATGCGGGACGAATTGTTTGCCTTTTCCGCGCATCGCGGTGCCATCGTCCTGGGCGATTGTGGTTGAAGCGCCTGATTTGCCGCCGCGTCGGCCGCGCGCCGGGTGGTCAACGCGGTCAAACATCGCCTGGATGTCAAACTCATGGCCTTCGCGTGCGCCAACTTCCATGAATTGACCAAGACCACCGCGCTGCTTGCCCGCACCACCGCTGTCGGGGCGAAGTTCCTTGCGCCAGATGATCACCGGTCCGGCATGTTCGGTGGCTTCCACCGGCATTGTCATGACCCCGGATGGAAAAGCGGTTGCGTTCAGACCGTCATATTCCGGGCGTGCGCCGGAGCCGCCGGAGTTGAATGTCAGGACTTCCGAGCGAAGTGCGTCAGCGGGGGCAGGGGCGTCGGTGCGGGGGCGCAGGGACACCTGAAAGTTGCACAGACATCCGGCACCTTCAGCAGGCACGAGGCCGGGGACGATCTTGTCGAAGGCTGCGAAAACCGTGTCAGGCACGAAGTGGCCAACGATGTGGCGCAAAGCGACGGGTGCAGGGTGGATGGCGTTCACGATGGTGTGTGCCGGGGCTTCGACCTCGAAGGGAGCAAGGGAAGCGGCGTTGTTTGGGATCTCGGGCGCAATCGCGACCTTTAAGGCGTAGCAAGCATAGGCCTTGGTATAGACGAGCGGGCAGTTGATGCCCTTCTTGTCGACGCCGGAGGTTCCGTCGAAATTGGTCACGATGCGGTCTTCGTGAACCGTGACTTCGACTTTCAGCGTTATCGGCGTATCAAAACCATCGATTGTCATCTCGCCCGTTGCGGACTCTCGGGGCAAGGCGGCGATACGTTCGAGCGTTGCGCGCCTTGAGTTTTCGAGGATGAAGTCGGCGATGCCGTTGAGATCGCCGAGACCAAACTCGATCATCATGTCGATCAATCTGCGATGACCGATCTCATTGCAGGTGGCGAGTGCATAGATATCGCCGATCAACTGGTCGGGCTCGCGCACGTTGCCGCGCACAATACGCAGGAGGGTTTCGTCGACGGTGCCTTTGTCGGCGAATTTCATGATTGGAATATAGAGACCCTCTTCATAGACGCTGGCTGCGTCTGCGCCAAAGCCGCGCCCGCCGATGTCGACGATATGGGCGGTGCAGGCAAAGAAGCCGACAAGGGTGCCTTGGAAAAACGACGGCGTGACCATCGTGATATCGTGAAGGTGTCCGGTGCCTTCCCAAGGATCATTGGTGATATAGACGTCGCCTTCAGCGATGTTGTCGCGTCCGATCGGTCGGATGAAATGGGCAACAGCGTCGGCCATGGCATTCACATGGCCCGGCGTGCCGGTGACCGCCTGTGCCAGCATCTGACCCTGGACGTCGTAGACACCGGCTGACAGGTCGCCCGCTTCGCGCACAGAGGTTGAGAACGCTGTGCGCACCAGGGCCTGGGCCTGTTCTTCCACGACCGAGATCAACCGGTTCCACATAACCTGGTGGGCTACGGTTTTGCTGTCAGTCCCCATGGGCCATTCCTTTCAGACTTAGGTCGATGCAGCCATCCGCCTGTCGGGTGGCGATACGGCTGGAAGGAACGATGATGGTCGTCTCATCTTCGGTGATGATCGCGGGTCCGCTGGCTGAGCCGCCTTCCTTCATATCTTTGCGCAGGATGACACTGGCGGTCACCGATTCTGCACGTGTCGGGTCGAACAGCCTTCGGGAGGTTTGAGGGACGGCGGGTGCCGTTGCGGTAACGTCAGCAATTGCTTCGACGGGTTCGGGCGGCGTCATGGCATTTACAGACCAGACCGTGATTTCAATATCCATGCCCGAAACGGACCGGCCAAAGAGCTTTGCGTATTCCTCGATGAAGCGCTGCTCAAAGCTGGTCTGGTCCGGGTTCGTGGCCTGTTCTTGCGACAGGGTTATCGGGATTTCCCAGCCTTGGCCTGTGTAGCGCATATAGACCTTAAATTCGGACAGGATCGGACTGTCGGGGTCGCAGTTGCGCACAAAGGCCGTGGCCTCGCGTTGCAAGTCTTGCAGAAGGTGCGCGATTTTGGGGGCGTCGAAGTTGGCAAGCTTCATGTAGACCGAGCGGTTCGCTTCGAAACTGAACGGCGCGCGCAGGAACCCGATCGCCGAGCCGACGCCTGCGCCCGGTGGGACGAGAAGGCGGTCAATGCCAAGCTTCTCGCAGAGACGGCCGGCATGGAGCGGGGCAGCGCCGCCGAAAGCAATCATGGTATATTCCGAAAGGTCTTCGCCGTTTTCGACCGCATGGACCCGCGCGGCGTTTGCCATATTCTCGTCGACGACCTCGGCAATTCCGAAAGCCGAGGTTTCGGCGTCCATGCCAAGTTTCTCACCTACGGTGCCAGTGAGAGCGCTCGTGGCGGCACGTGGATCGAGTTTGATGCTGCCACCCGCGAAGTTGTCTGGATCGAGCCGTCCGAGCACCAGATCGGCATCTGTGACGGCCGGTTTGGTGCCGCCGCGTGCGTAGCAGGCTGGACCGGGTTCCGAGCCTGCGCTTTCAGGGCCGACACGGATTTGGTGCATGTTATCAACGTGGGCCAGAGAGCCGCCGCCCGCACCGATTTCGACCATATCAATAACCGGAATCGAGATTGGCATGCCCGATCCTTTCTTGAACCGGTATGTGCGTGCAACTTCAAAGACACGGGACGTCTTTGGCGTCTGGTTTTTGATCAGGCAAATTTTTGCGGTCGTTCCGCCCATGTCAAATGACAGCACTTTGTCCAGCCCATAGCGCGCCGCGATGTTGGCGGCGAAGACCGCCCCACCAGCAGGGCCGCTTTCAAGGAGGCGCACAGGGAATTCGGCTGCGCTTTCGATTGAAATGATGCCGCCGCCAGAGTGCATCAGAAAGACCTGACAAGTGACTCCTTGTTCGCGCAGTTTATCTTCGAGGCGATCCAGATACGACTTCATCAGAGGCTTGATATAGGCGTTGGCCACGACGGTGTTGAACCGTTCGTATTCGCGCATTTGTGGCGAGACCTCACAAGAGAGCGACACCATGGCTTGGGGCATTTTCTCGTTCAGGACGTCCCGCACGAGCGTTTCGTGCGCATCGTTCAGATAGGAATGGATGAGCCCGACTGCGATGCTCTCATATCCGGCCGCGCAAATCGTCTCGACAACCGCCTCGACGTCCTTGCGATCCAGTGGTTTCAATTCCGCGCCAGTGGCATCGATCCGACCGGGAACCGTGTAGCGCCTTTGGCGGGGCAACAGGGGTTCGGGTAGCGTGAGGTTCAGGTCATACTGCTCGAACCGGGATTCGGTGCGCATCTCGATGACGTCGCGAAACCCTTCGGTTGTGATGAAGGCCGTTTTGGCACCGCGCCGTTCGATGAGGGCATTGGTGGCAAGGGTCGTTCCGTGAATGATCTGATCAATGTCGCCCGGGGTTATACCGGCCTTGGCGCAGACCTGTTTCAATCCTTCGAGAATAGCGTTCTCAGGGGCAATGTAGGTGGTCAGAACCTTGGTTGAGAATGCCGCATTGTTCACTTCAAGAACAACGTCAGTAAATGTGCCGCCAATGTCGACGCCCAGCCGAACGGATTGTTTGCTCATGTGAGTCGCCTTAGTTTTTCCATTTCGAACTTGCTGGATTTGGCATGTGACTTCCAACGAAATTTTGCCGTCGAAAACCAGGGTGCGAATAAGGGCGCGTTACACCAGAATATGGCGTCTTTTTTTGCTGTTCCAGCGATTTGCGGCGGACATTTGATTGAAAGCAATAGATAGGGAAGTATGGAGCCGGTTTTGCTTATCTTCGCCTTTTTGGGCATTGCACTTGGAGGCGTGCTGAAAGGCGCGACAGGTGCAGGCGCGCCAGTTGTGGGAGTGCCGGTTCTGGCCGTTATTTTCGACGTGCCGATGGCGGTTGCGATATTTGCCGTGTTGAACGTTATTTCAAACACCTGGCAAACCAAGACATTTTACAACGAGATCGTCGACCGGCGGTTCGCCTGGAGCCATGCCGTTGCCGCAGCCGTCGGTGTGGTGCCGGGTTCGATCCTGCTTGCAACTTTGCCGACCGAGGTTCTGACCGTTGCGATGGCAGCGATTGTGTTTCTTTATATCGCTTTGCGCCTGACGCGCCCTGACTGGAGCCTGTCGCGCGAACAGGGACGTCGCTTCGGGCCTTCGCTCGGGTTTGTTGGCGGCCTTATGCAAGGCGCAGGAGGCGTGTCTGCGCCGGTGTCTGTGTCTTTCCTGAATGCCTTGCGCCTCAGTCGGGTGGATTTCATCGGGACGATATCGGTGTTTTTTCTGGCGATGGCGTCTTTGCAGATACCGACGCTGATCGTGCTTGGTATCTTGTCGTGGGAGCGGGCTGGTCTGGCGCTTTTGGCGGTGATCCCGCTGTTTTTCGGGATCACGGTCGGTGCCTGGATCGCTAGGCGCCTGTCAAAGGAGGCCTTTGACCGCGTGGTTTTGGCTTTGCTTGCGGTGATCGCGGTGAAGCTGCTTTGGGATGCGTTTATCTGAAGCCATCTCTTTTTTGCGTCTTGGCCTGTTTCGTCAAATGACGGCGCGTTCCAGATACGGGGTTTGTGCGATGACACGGTCGAAATGGAACGGCTTCAAATCGAGCGTCCTGTAGTCGCCATAGGTCAGCCACTCGGATGTGGCCCGTCCCATTGCCGGAGACTGTTGCAACCCATGGCCCGAAAAGCCGTTCAGAAAGATGAAGTTTTCGATGTCCGGATGCGGTCCGGTGATCGCGTTGTGATCAAAGACATTCATGGCATAGTGACCGGCCCATTCCGAGATGACCTTGATAGCTTCAAACTGCGGGATGCGTGTGGCCAGAGTGGGCCAGATGTGATCTTGCCAGATCGTGTGATCCATGTGGAAATCGTCGAACGCGACAGCCGGGTCGATGTCGGAATGTCCGCCGCATTGATAAGTGCCACCGCCGTTTTCCCGCACGTGCACGCCTGATGGATCAATGGTGAGAGGCAAGTCCTGATCTATCGGGTTTTCGGCCTTGAAGACCCAGGAATATCGTTTCCTTGGCTCGACGGGGATGTCGATGCCGACCATTGCCGCCGTCCGGGCACCGCGTGGACCCGAGGCGTTCACAAGCTGACCACAGGAAATGACCTCGCCGGTTGCAAGTGTCACGCTTTCGATACGGTTGCCTTTGGGCGCTTTGCTGATCGAGACGACCTCATTTCCGATATAATCCACGCCGCCTTCGACGGCCTGTCGGCGCCACCAGGTAAAGACGGCTGCGCCGTCCCAATACCCTTCATTCACGCGGTTGATGGAGCCCAAAACGATGTCATCGACGTTGTAGAACGGATATCGCGCCCGGATGGCGTCCGCGTCCAGTAGTTCAGTCGCAGCCCCGCACGCGTGCTGCACCTTTTGGTTTGAGCGCAGCGTGTCGGCGAAGGCTTCTGTATCGGCGAGATAAAGATATCCGAAGGATTGTATTTTCAGATTGGGAACACGTTCGTCGCCGCCCATGTAGTCTCGGATGTTGTTGATGAAATCTGCGCCGAACTGGGAAATGCGCACATTCAGTTCCGTCGAGAACTGCTGGCGGATGCAGGAATTGGTGTGGGCTGTCGATGCGTTTTCGATGGTTGGGTCGCGCTCAACGACCAGAACAGAGCCATTGAAGTCCGGATTCCTGGTCAGCCACCACGCAGTAGACGATCCCATGATCGCGCCCCCGATGATCACAATGTCATAGGATGCCTGTTTGGGGGCCGTTGGGTATCCGGCTTTTTGCTTGATGGTTTCCGCCGGCATCTGATTGAACTCCGCAATGGTTTTCAAAGCGTAAGCACAGCTTTGGCAAGCGTTCAATATTTGTGGTCGCCTAATTCGAATTATTGGGCTGCGCATAAGAAAAGGGCCCGACGAAGCGGACCCTTTCAGTAAACTGTCGAGGCTTCTTAGCGGCCCCAGACCCGTACCGGACCGCAGTCCATGTGAACGAAGTTTGAGCGTGAGTATTTGCCGACGCCACCTGCGGAACATGCGATGGCTGCCCGAGAAATCTGCGCGACTGACCGGCCATGAAGGCGCAGGTCGGCGGCTTGACCCTGCATGTGAAGAGAGTTGCGGGCCACTGACCCAGAGCGCGAGCGCAACATAGCGTTGGTCTTTGGTGAACGATAGCCGGACAACATCAGGAAGGGTGTATCAGCGTCCAACATGCGGTGGGAGGCTGCGATGATGTCTACTGTGCGTGTGTCGATGTCGATTGTGCCGTTGGTGCGCCAGTCGCGCATGAAATAGTTCACTTCGGCCAGAGCTTCTGGGATGTATTCGCCTTCGATCCAGTAAATCGTGTCGACGCTTTCACCGGTCCGACCCGAGTGAAGGCGGATACGACGGATGTCGCCAGCGCCGCGCAAAAAGCCAAAAGCGTTCGAATACGTGGGTGTTGCTGCCACGGCGGTTGCCGCAAACGCACCTAATAATCCGCGTCGGGTTAACCCGTTCGAAGGAAACTTTGTCATTACTGCCTACTGCATCCCGTTTTTCGTCCCATCGATCAAGCCGACGGTAAATGCCCATCCCCAGGCAAATGTTATATGGCACGATGGAATCGTCGTGGAAACAGTGTTGCATTGCAATCTGAAACAATTGGCAAAAATCGGCGGAATTCTGCTTACAATTTGATCTTCATTGCGTGACCCAATTGCCGCTTTTGGCGGGCTAAAACACCCGAAAGCGGGTAGTCCTCAGCATTGTGAATAGACAAATGTGCCGTGTTTGCGGAGATAGGAGCGGGGAACCGGTTACAAAAATAGTGAATTGAAGGCTGCCATGACGATTATCAGACGACTTTCTTTTTTGACGTTCTTTGCTTTCTTGCTGTTGCCTCTTTTTGCGGCACAGCCGGTCGGGGCGCAAAGCCTTGCGTTCAAGCAAGCCGTTGCCGAAGCAGCGGCGGGTGATCGTGATATCGCGGCTTTCTATAAAGAGACCGGATATAAACCGATTTGGACAAGTTCGGCACGCGCCGACAAGAAGCGTCGTGAAGCTTTTCTTGATGCGGTTTCCAACGCGTCTACGCACGGGCTTCCAGCGTCCCTTTACCAGCCTGATGAGATCAGGGCGATGATGCGTGCCGCGCGCACCGATGGTCAGCGTGGCGCATTAGAAGTGGAACTGAGCCGGATTTTTCTGGCCTATGCCCGCGATATTCAGACAGGCGTTTTGATTCCAAGCCGGATTGACGAGGGTCTTGTGCGCGAAGTGCCGTTGCGTCCGCGCAAAGCGACGCTTTCGGCGTTCTCGAAGTCTTCGGCTAAGGGTTTCCTGAAGGCTCTGCCGCCGAAGAGTGCGGAATATGCGCGTTTGATGAAAGAGAAGATGCGCTTTGAGAAGCTTATCGGTCGTGGCGGTTGGGGGGACAAGGTCGCCGCGAAATCGCTGAAGCCGGGTGCGTCGAACAACTCGGTTTTACAGCTTCGCAATCGCTTGATTGCGATGGGTTATCTTAAGCGCACGCCAACCAGTTCTTACGACAACACCATTGCCGCTGCGGTGCAGGCGTTTCAAAAAGATCATGGTCTGGCCCAAGATGGCGTCGCGGGACCGCGCACCATGCAGGCGATCAACACCTCGGCCGCGACGCGACTTAGCCAGATCGTCGTTGCGATGGAGCGTGAGCGTTGGATCAATATGCCGCTCGGTAAGCGCCATATCTGGGTCAATGTTACGGATTTCCACGCGCGTATTGTCGACAACGGCAAGATAACATTTCAGACGCGGTCGGTCGTCGGGGCCAACGACCCTGAGCGCCGCACGCCTGAGTTTTCCGATGTGATGGATCACATGGTTGTTAATCCGACGTGGAATGTTCCGCGCTCTATCGCGACAAAGGAATATCTTCCGCTTTTGAAGCAAGATCCTTTTGCGGTCTCCAATTTGAATATCATCAATGTGCGCGGTCAGATTGTATCTCGCGCAGAGATGGATTTCTCTGAGTACGACGAGACGAATTTTCCTTACGACCTGAAAGAGCCGCCAAGCCGTGGAAACGCATTGGGTCTGGTAAAGTTCATGTTTCCAAACCGCTATAATATCTATTTGCACGACACGCCCGCCAAGAGCCTGTTTGGACGCGAAAAGCGTGCCTTCAGCCATGGATGTGTGCGTCTGAACGATCCTTTTGATTTCGCTTATGCTTTGTTGGCTAAACAAGAGCGGAACCCTGAGGGATTCTTTCAGTCGACGCTGGCAACCCGCAAGGAAACGGTGGTGCCTCTGAACGAGCCGGTTCCTGTGCATTTGGTGTATCGCACGGCCTTTACGCAAGCCAAAGGCAACATCCAGTTTCGTGGAGATGTCTATGGGCGCGACAGCAAGATCTGGCGTGCTTTGAGCAACGCCGGGGTGGTGTTGAGCGCGCAACGCGGCTAGGTCTACGCCCTGAAAGGGGCGGCCTATGAGCTTCACTGTTTTTGACGTCGCTGCCGCGCTGAAGGCAGAGGTCTTTGGCGACGGCGACATCGTGATTACCGGCGCGGCAGAACCTGCCTCTGCGGGGCCGGACGACCTCGCACTGGCAATGGATCCGAAATATGCCGAGGGTCTTGCTTTGGGAGCCGCGCGGGCGGCGATCCTTTGGGATGGCGCGGATTGGCAAACGTTGGGATTGGAGGCGGCTTTGGTTGTTCCGCGTCCGCGATTTGCGATGTCCGGATTGACAGCATTGATGGATCCCGGACCTGAAATCGCGCCGGGCATCCATGCTTCTGCAGTGGTAGACCCAAGTGCTGAGATCGGTGATGGCGCAGCCATTGGGCCATTTGTCGTCATTGGTGCCGGCGTTCGTATTGGTCGCGGAGCACGCATTGCGTCGCATGTTTCCATTGCCGAGGGTAGTGTGATCGGGGCAGACGCTTTGATCCATGCGGGTGTTCGGATTGGCGCGCGCGTTGAGATCGGAGATCGCTTCATCTGCCAACCGGGCGCGGTGATTGGCGCGGATGGGTTCAGTTTTGTCACGCCAGAGAAAAGCCGGGTAGAAGAGGCGCGCGCTTCGCTTGGGGCTGAGACGGCTGCGGTCAATGCAAGTTGGACTCGCATCTACTCGATTGGCTCGGTGCAGATTGGCGATGATGTCGAAATCGGAGCCAACTCGACGATCGATCGCGGCACCATCCGGGCAACATCTATAGGTGATCGCACGAAGCTCGATAATCTTGTCCACCTTGGTCACAATGTCTCGGTTGGCGAGGATACGCTTTTGTGCGGTCAGGTTGGCATCGCCGGTTCGACCAAAATCGGTGACCGGGTTGTACTTGGTGGTCAGGTTGGCGTTTCGGATAATATTTTTGTTGGTGATGACGTGGTGGCCGGTGGGGCCACCAAGATCATGTCAAAGGTCCCTGCAGGACGTGTGATGCTGGGGTATCCGGCCATGAAGATGGAGCAATATCTGGAAGCGGGGCGCAACTGGCGGCGGTTGCCAAGGATGATGGATGACGTCAGGGCTTTGAAGAAAGCGGTTTTAAGCGATGACAAGGATGACTAAATAACCCGCAAGTTAAACAGGACAGATAACGATGGCTGAAAGTGTGAGAGACAGAGTGGTGCGGATTGTGGCTGAGCAGGCGTTGCTTGAGCCATCCGATATCGCCATGGATCAAACGCTGGAAGACCTTAGTCTCGACAGCATGGCTTTGGTTGAAGCGATTTTTGCCATTGAAGAGGAATTCGATATTTCTGTTCCGTTCAATGCAAACGAACCTGACAAGTCCGCCTTCGATATATCTTCGGTCGCTTCCATTGTCGCGGCCGTCGAGGCGCTCGTTGCCGAGCAGTCGAGCTGAATGCGACGTGTCGTTATTACAGGTGCGGGAACGATAAACCCGCTGGGGCATTCGGTTGCCTCTACTTTCGAAGCCATGCGCGAGGGACGTTGCGGGATCGGTCCATTGGACATCCGAGACGTTGAGCGCTTGTCGATCAAGATCGGCGGACAGGTCAAAAACTACGCGCCCGACGATCGTTTTAACCGGCAGCAGCAAGCTCTTTACGACCGTTTCACGCAGTTCACGATGATCGCGGCGAAAGAGGCGATTGAGCAGTCCGGGCTTGAGTTTGCCGGCGCATTGGCGGCGGAGGCTGGTGTGGTGCTTGGAACCAGCGGTGGTGGTCTTACGACGCAGGATGAAAACTATCGTGCCGTTTATGAAGAGGGAAAAAACCGGGTTCATCCGTTCATTGTCCCGAAGCTGATGAACAATGCCGCCGCCAGCCACGTGTCAATGACATGGAATTTGAAGGGGCCCTCGTTCACCGTTGCGACGGCCTGTGCATCATCTAATCACGCAATGGGGCAGGCGTTCTGGCTGGTCAGAAATGGCGCTGCGCGGGCCATGATCACGGGTGGATCGGAATCCATGCTGTGCTTCGGGGGTGTAAAGGCTTGGGAGGGATTACGCGTCATGTCACGCGATGCGTGCCGCCCGTTTTCTGCAAACCGCAATGGGATGGTGCAAGGCGAAGGCGCGGGGGTTTTCGTGTTCGAGGACTACGAGCACGCCAAAGCGCGGGGCGCTGATATTCTGTGTGAAGTCGTGGGCTTTTCCATGACGTCCGACGCGGCTGATATCGTTATGCCATCACAACAAGGTGCCGCACGCGCCATGTCCGGGGCCTTGCGAGACGCTGGGATCAACGCCAGTGATGTCGCCTATATCAATGCGCACGGCACAGGCACGGCGGCAAACGACAAAACGGAATGTGCGGCGGTGGCGAATGTATTCGGAACGCATGCAGACAGTGTCATGATCTCGTCGACGAAATCGATGCACGGGCATTTGATTGGGGGAACGGGTGCTGTGGAGCTTCTTGCGGTCGTCATGGCTTTGAAGGACGGTGTGATTGCCCCGACGATTGGCTATCAGGAACCCGATCCCGAGTGTGCGCTGGACGTGGTCCCGAACGAGGCACGTGATGCAGACGTGACCTATGCGCTTTCAAACGCTTTTGCGTTCGGCGGGCTAAATGCTGTTTTGGCGCTGAAGAAAGTCTGACGCGCGGCGTTTATGCGGGCGTGACGGGCCGGGCGACTATCAGGGTTTTTTGAGCGGAACGGCGTAGAGTTCCAATCGGTGACCCTTGAGGTCATATCCCAGCTTTTCCGCGATGCGTTCCTGAAGCGCCTCTATTTCGGCATCGACAAACTCGATGACTTCGCCTGAATGGAGGTCGATCAGGTGGTCGTGGTGGTCGCGATCGGCATCTTCATAGCGCGCGCGTCCATCGCGGAAATCGAGCCTTTCTAGGATACCGGCTTCTTCGAAAAGCTTTACGGTGCGATAGACCGTCGCCAGCGAGATGCGCGGATCTACTGCGCTGGCGCGGGCGTAGAGTTCTTCGACATCAGGGTGGTCATCTGCGCCTTCCAGAACGGTGGCGATTGTGCGGCGTTGCTCGGTTAGGCGAAGTCCTTTGGCCTCGCAGCGCTCGATAATTGTGTCGGCCATGGTGTGTCGCATCCCCTGTCGAATTCCCCTTTTAGGCGAAGGGGCGCGCGAGGAAAAGCCCATCAGCGCGTGCGTGTTCTGGGATCAGGGGCGTAGCGCGCTTTGATGAAACCCCGGGTTGCAGATTTCACAAGGTTTAACACTCAGGTGCCGCAAAACGTTTGTGCGACAACCTCGTCTTCTGTAGGGGGACGCGCCAAGTCTGCCATCTCGCCCGGGTCGGAAAATGGGTTTCGCAGGGCTTTGGATAGCCGCTCAAATGGCGCGAAGTCACCCGCCACGGCGGCTTCGATGGCCTGTTCGATCCGGTGGGTGCGGGCAATCAAGGCCGGGTTGGTGTGGTGCAGGTCCTTCAGGCGGTCTTCTGGCGTTGTGTTTTCTTTGGCCAGACGCTCGCGCCAGGTGATGTCCCATGCGTCGTAGAGTGCCGGATCGACGAATTCGGCGCGTGCCTTGTCTGTTCCAAGTGCGCGGAAGGTGTTTGTGAAGTCCGCCTGTCCCTGGGCCATTCTTGTCAAAAGGTCTTCGATCAGTGCGCCATCGCCTTCGGTCGGGGTCTGAAGGCCGATCTTGGCGCGGAACGTCTCAATCCAAGCTGCGCGGAAAAGCTCGGGGAACCGGTCCAAACTGGCTTGAGCGGTTTCAACCTCGTCGATAAGCGGCAGGAGGGAGGTTGCGAGTTGAGCGAGGTTCCACATCGCCATGTCGGGTTGGCGTCCATAGGCATAGCGGCCCTGTTGATCGATGGACGAAAAGACCTGCATCGGATGATAGCTGTCGAGAAAGGCGCAGGGTCCATAGTCGATGGTTTCGCCTGAGACTGTCATGTTGTCTGTATTCATCACGCCATGGACGAAGCCAAAGCCCATCCATTGCGCGATCAGTTTCGCCTGACGCTGAATGACGCCGTCGAGAAGTCCCAATACGCCTTGCGCGTCGGGATCATGGCGCGCCAGAGCGTGGTCTGTGAGGGCGGCCAGTGCCTCGGTATCCTTTTGCGATGCGAAATATTGGAAGGTGCCAACGCGAATGTGGCTGGAGGCTACGCGTGTGAGAATGGCGCCGGGCAGAGGATTTTCGCGCAGGACGATGTCGCCCGTTGAGACGGCTGCAAGCGCGCGGGTTGTTGGCACACCAAGGGCATGCATGGCTTCGGACACGATGTATTCGCGCAAGACCGGTCCCACCCATGCGCGACCGTCCCCCATGCGGGAATACGGCGTGGGCCCCGAGCCTTTGAGCTGGATGTCAAAGCGCTGGCCGTCAGGAGAGACGACCTCACCCAATAGAATGGCACGTCCGTCGCCCAAGCGCGGTGACCAACCACCGAACTGATGGCCAGCATAGACCTGCGCCAGCGGAGCCGCCCCGTCCGGGACAAGGTTGCCCGCAAGGGCGGCGATACCGTCTGGTGTGGTCAAAGCATCCGCGTCAAGGCCAAGGTCGGCGGCGAGGGGCGCGTTCAGCGCAATGAGCGACGGCGCTTTGACGGCGGTGGGGTTCATCTTAGTGAAGAACCGCTCGTCAAGTCGGGCGTAGCTGTTGTCAAAGGGGATGTGTATGCTCATGGCGTATCAGATAGGGCTTTGGGCGGTCCAAGTCATCAGGTTGAAGGGGCGGCGTTCAAAACCAAGCCGGCCATACATCTTTTCTGCCCGGGCGTTTTCGCGACCGACTTCAAGGTGAAGCGCCATCAGGCCCGCACTTTTTAGCGACTTTAACAGGGTCATCACGGCTTCGCTGCCCATGCCGCGGCCGCGCACTTTCTCGCGCACCCATAATTCGTCGATGAAGCCATCGAGGCCACCCATTTCAATCGACCAGCCGAAGGTGACGGCGACATAGCCGACCGGGGATATTTTCGGACCAATGAGCCAGATCGCACCATGCGGCGAACCCTCAAGCAAAGGCGCAATGGCGGCGCGTCGGTGGTCTTCGTCTGTGCGGATGCCTTCCATTGCGTGATAGTTGGCAATCATTGGCAGAAGCTTTTCGGTATCATCGGGCGTTGCAAGATGAAGGATTTGGGTCATTTGGGTGTCTCTTGAATGCGTGCGAGGGCGCGATTTTCGGCCTTTTCAATCCAGTCAGATTTACAGGCACCGTAGGTCGCGCCACCTTCGGGGTGTCGGGCCGCACAGGCGGCTTTAACGGATGTATAGGCCGCTTTGAGAGGCGCGTTTGAGCGCAAAGCATCACGAAAGGCAAGATGTCTGGCGATGTCGGGGTGACCGACAACGTAGCTGTGTGCATGAACAAGGCGTTGACCTGTTGCCGGGTCGGATTTGCGCGCATAGGCGCGACCCGGCAGGCCAAATTCATCCATCCATTCGTAGCCCATTCTTTCAAAGTCATCCTTTGCGTAGGCCTGCAGTGATGCGGTCTGAAGGATTGGCATTAGGTCGAGGATCGGTTTTGCGGGCAACCCGGGCACTGAGGTTGAGCCGATATGATGGACCTCAACGAGACCCTCGACCTGGTGCATCAAAGTTTCGATTTCGGTTTTTGCACTTACTGACCAGGACGGATCTGGCGGCTGTAGCAGACTCACAAACGTGCCAGTCGTTCAGTCAGGAGGCTGAAAAAGCCAGCGTCATCAACGGACCCCATGAACATCGCATTGGCCGGGCGGTCGGTTACCCCCCACCAGTCGGCCACTGTCATGCCCAAAGTCAGCTCGGACTGGGTTTCGATTTCGACGTTGATAAACCGGCCTTGGAAAAGGTCGGGATTGATCAAATAGGCGATAGTGCAGGGGTCATGCAGTGGTGCTCCCTGCGAGCCGTATTTTTCGGTGTCGAAACGCTCAAAAAAGTCGGTCCAGCTTGCCACCATATGGCCAACCTCAGTGTCCAGTGCCTTGATGTCGGCAATCCACTGCGCGCTGGTCAAAGCCTTGTGCGTCACATCAAGCGGCATGGCGGTCAGCTTCACGCCAGATTTAAACACAATCTCAGCGGCTTCCGGGTCGACGTAGATGTTGAATTCGGCTGCGGGTGTAATGTTGCCAACTTCAAAATATGCGCCACCCATCAGCACGATTTCTTCGACACGTCCAACGATGTCCGGAGCGCGCTCAAAGGCAAGCGCGATATTGGTCAAAGGCCCGATCGGAACCAGTGTGACGGTTCCGGCAGGCTCGGCGCGAAGTGTTTCAATGATAAAGTCGACGCCATGTTGTGACTGGAGCGGCATTGTTGGCACCGGGAGCTGTGGTCCATCCAGTCCGGTCTTTCCGTGCACATGCTCGGCGGTGACAAGTTTGCGTTTCATCGGCTTGTCGCAGCCAGCATAGACAGGCGTTTCGGTCCGTCCGGCCAGTTCGCAAATGATGCGTGAATTCTTTTCGGTCAGTGTAAGTGGGACATTGCCTGCCACGGCGACAACGCCAAGCACGGCAATTTCCTCGGGCGATGCAAGGGCCAGAAGGATCGCGACCGCGTCGTCCTGTCCGGGGTCGGTATCGATGATGATTTTCCGAGGCGCGGCCATGCATGTCTCCGTTTCAAAGCGATACATTGGCCGCGCCTCAGGGGCTTGTCCAGACTAACGTCCGGACAATTTCCTTGACGCTGCGCGATTAACCGCCGGAGCCCGCGCCTCCGTCGAAGTCTACGCGCTCGACCATCTGAAGCGCGTCTGCGCGGTGGCTGGCAATGGCGGCCAGATTTGTGTCGTCGGGGGTAAACTCACCCCAGCTTGCGACCAAATCCGACGGCGCGGCGGCGGGCGATGCAGGATATTCATGCACAACCGATGCGTAGATATTCTGTGCTTCTGGTGAGGCGAGATATTCCATGAAGGCTACGGCATTTTCGCGGTTCGGCGCACTTGCGGTCATCGCAACACCGGAAACGTTGATGTGCGTTGCGCCATTGTCGGCGAATGTGGGGAACGCGATGCGCACTGAGTTTGCCCATTCCGCTTGCTCGTCGTCGGCCAGCATTGCGCCCATGTAGTAGGTGTTTCCAAGCGAGATGTCGCACTCACCGGCCCAGATCGACTTAACCTGCGCGCGGTCGTTGCCTTCTGGATCTTTGGCGAGGTTCGCTTTCACGCCTTCCAGCCAGCTTTCGGCTGCTTCGGCTCCGTTGTGCTCAATCACGGCGCTGAGCAGGCCGAGCGTATACACGTGGGTGCCGGAACGTGTGCAGATACGACCTGCCCATTTCGGGTCCGCAAGGTCTTCGTATGTGGTAATCTCACCTTCGGCGACCCGGTCCTTTGAGGCATATACGATACGTGCCCGGGTCGTCAGGCCAAACCAATGGCCTTCAGGATCCCGGACAGCCTCTGGAATGATGCCGTTCAGGGTTTCGCTTTCCACCGCCTGAGTGACGCCTGCATCCTTTGCATCGGTTAGGCGGCTAATATCCACAGTCAGGATGATGTCGGCGGGTGAGCGCCGGCCTTCAGCTTTCAGGCGCTCTACCAGGCCTTTGTCAACATAGGCGACATTGGTCGTGATGCCGGTCTTGTCGGTAAAGGCGTCCAGCAAAGGCTGGATCAACTCCGGCTGGCGATAGGAATAAACGTTCAGTTCTTCGGCGTAGGCGGGAACAGCCATCGCTGTTGCGGCAAGGGCAAAGACTGGAAGGCGCATTTTCTTCTCCGTGGTATCAGAATCATTGCGACGAATTAATCTTACTATTTTTGTCGGGTCAATATCTCCGAGTCTTTTAGTAAGGATAAATTGGCGGCTCTTCAGGAAGGAGCGGACCTTTCCTGCGCCTTGGCAGCATCCCAAAGAGCGTCCATCTCTGCGAGGTTGCTGTCCTCGGGGCGACGTCCTTCCTGCGCAAGCTGATGTTCAATCTGTCGGAAGCGACGGGTGAATTTCGAGTTTGCGTCGCGCAAGGCGTGTTCAGGGTCTACGCCAAGGTGACGGGCGAGATTTGCCATGACAAACAGGAGGTCGCCGAATTCCTCGTGTATGTGATCTGGATCCGCGTGATCGTGTGCTTCGACCAATTCACGGGTTTCTTCAGCTATTTTGTCCAAGACCAGTGTTGCATCCGGCCAGTCGAAACCAACCCGAGCCGCCCGCTTTTGCAGCTTCACGGCGCGCAAGAGAGCCGGGAGGCCAAGTGCCACGTCCTCGAGCACCCCAGTGGCCCCTTTGGTCGCGCGTTCTCTGGCTTTTGAGGCTTCCCAGTCGCGTTTTTGGTCTTCCGCGGATTTGTCGCGTGTCGCGTTACCGAAGACATGGGGATGACGTTCAATCATCTTGTCGCTTACGCGCCGCGCAATACTGTCGACGTCGAAATGCCCGGCCTCGGATCCCATTTGTCCATGGTAGACGACTTGCAACAAAAGGTCGCCCAGCTCGCCTTCCAGTTCCGGCCAATCGGCGCGATCAATCGCGTCGGATACCTCATAGGCTTCTTCGATGGTGTATGGCGCGATGGTTTTGAAGTCCTGCTCGATGTCCCAAGGGCAACCTGTTTCGGGATCCCTGAGGCGGCGCATGATCTCGATCAGTCGCGACAGGCCGTTGGGGATTTCAAAGATTGGATCGCTGGTCATTGCTTTGCCGCTGTGATTTTGAAACGCTAGGCGCAGTTGTTACAGGTGGGCGGCTGAAGTCCAGTCAAGTCTTGCAGGAGACGCCGTTCGGGCAAAAACGCATGACGCAAAAATGGCCATCGGGCTATTCGCGTTGAACCAATTGGAGAGCCGGTCATGGCACTTGAAGACGCTGCAAATGAGGTCGATGTGGCTTTCACGCGTGAGGAACCGCGTGGTCTGGCCTTTGAGAACGTCTTCGCTGGCGTGCCGTCCTTTCTTCGCCGCAAGTTGACGAAGGATCTCTCGGGCATTGATCTTGCGATTACAGGTGTTCCGTTTGACCAGTCCGTGACGCATCGCCCCGGCACGCGTTTTGGGCCACGTGCGCTGCGCGAGGCGTCCACACTTCAGGCAGGTGATCCACCGTATGGTTGGGATTTCGATCCGTTGGCAGAATTTGCAATCGCGGACTACGGTGACATGGCCTTCGACTATGCAAAAGTCGCTGAAGTGCCGGAACTGATAGAGCGGCATGCGCGCGGGATTTTAGAGCAGGGTGCCGCGTGTCTGACGCTGGGGGGAGACCATTCGATCACGCTGCCGCTTTTGCGAGCCCATGTTGCGCAGCATGGCCCCTTGGCTTTGATCCAGTTTGATGCACATTCCGATACATGGGTGGATGACGACAACGCACGTGTCGATCATGGGACTTTTGTCTACAAGGCTGTGAAAGAAGGGCTGATCGACGTCAAAAGGTCCGTGCAGATCGGCATTCGGATCGCGAATGATACCCCCTTGGGGATCACACGTATTGATGCGCGCTCGGTGCATGAAAACGGTGCGGCCAAGACAGCACGAGCGGTGAAGGATATCGTTGGTGACGCGCCGGCCTATCTTACGTTTGACATTGACGGTCTTGATCCGGCTTACGCTCCCGGGACCGGGACCCCTGTGTGGGGTGGTCTTACGACGGCACAGGCTGCCATTATTTTGCGTGATCTGGCCGGTATTAATCTGATTGGTGGTGATGTTGTTGAGGTTTCGCCGCCGTTTGACCATGCAAATATCACGGCGGTCGCGGGCGCCCATGTTGGGTATGAATTGATCTGCCTTTGGGCATGGAACCGCCGATAAGCTTCAAATTAGGACTTTCGCACTTATGTGCCGATAGAAGGCCGAAGAAGAGGCAATTTTGATATGCAGACGACGTTATTTGTAATTATTTCGATTGCTGTTTTGGGGCTGGGTTGGATCCGTTTTGCGCCGACGGATATCGATGCTTTCCATATTGATCCGGCCATTGCGAATGATCCCGGGCCTCGCGGGCATAAAGTTATCGGCTTGGAAGCCCCTCGCTTTGATGGGGATCCCGATACGGTCATGGAGGCTTTGATGCGCGTTGCTCGGGCAGAGCCACGTGTTCGCCGTCTTGATGGAAGCGTGGATGAAGGAATGCTCACCTTTGTTGCCCGCTCAAAATGGCTTGGTTTCAGAGACTATGTCACGTTCAAAGCGGTCGCCGAAGGGTCGCAAACGAAGCTCGCTGCAATTTCGCGATCACGCTATGAGATTGGCTCAGACTGGGGAACCAACCGGGAAAGACTGGAGAACTGGTTTACTAAAATCGAGCAGATTTTGATCGAGTGAAGACGACACACATCCCACACCCGTGTCCCGCCAGATCGGCACGTTCAGAGACATTTCGCAGGTCGCCATGAAGGACCGACCATTCACGACGAGGCATATTTCCTGCCCCAGTTCGACACGGTCGCCTTGCGTGTCCGTGCAATAGCATTCGATCACCCGCCCGTTAGGTCCGATGATATCCGCGAACGCCGGGAAGGCGGACATAATTGCGATGAAAACTATTTTCCACATGATCCAAAGATAGCCACGCAATCTCTTTTGGCAAGTAACGCTGTCTTGACCTTATCCCGCGGATCGGAGAGAGGACAAAGATGATCCCTTCAGACACCCTTCAGCAAATCATTGGTCGCTTTCAGTTTCTGGAGGCCAAGATGGCTGGCGGTGCGGAAGGCTCTGAGATTGCGCAGCTTGCGCGTGAATACTCGGAGTTGAAGCCTGTCGTCGAGGAAATCCATCATTATCAGGAGCTTGTTTCCGCAGAGGCGGAGGCACAGCAGATGTTGGAAGACCCCGAAATGCGGGCGCTTGCCGAAGAAGAACTTTCTGCTCTAAAGGCGCGTTTGCCAGAGGTTGAGCAGGCTTTGCGGATCGCACTGCTGCCAAGGGATGCCGCTGATGCGCGGCCTGCGATTGTCGAAATCCGCCCAGGAACGGGTGGTGAAGAGGCCGCGTTGTTCGCGGGCGATCTTTTGCGGATGTATCAACGCTATGCCGAGGCGAAAGGCTGGCGGTTCACGATCGTCGAGTTCGCAGAGACCGAGCTTGGTGGCGTCAAGGAGGTCGTGGCCAATGTGTCTGGGGAAGGTGTGTTTGCGCGTTTGAAGTACGAAAGTGGTGTGCATCGCGTGCAACGGGTGCCGGAAACTGAATCGGGGGGGCGTATTCATACCTCGGCAGCCACGGTCGCGGTTTTGCCCGAGGCAGAGGACGTTGATATCGATATTCCCGCCACCGACATCCGCATTGATACGATGCGTGCCAGCGGGGCGGGTGGCCAGCATGTGAACACGACTGATTCCGCGGTGCGCATCACACATATCCCAACCGGTGTGGTCGTGACGTCATCTGAAAAGTCACAACATCAGAACCGTGCCATTGCCATGCAGGTCCTGCGCGCCAAACTGTTCGATCTGGAGCGTCAGCGTATGGATCAGGAACGGGCAGAGAATCGCAAGTCGCAAGTCGGCTCGGGGGATCGCTCTGAACGGATTCGAACCTATAATTTCCCGCAGGGACGTTTGACGGATCACAGGATTGGTCTCACGCTTTATCGGCTGGCAGATATTCTTGCTGGCGATCTGGATGAGGTGATTGATGCGCTTATCTCCGAGGATCAAGCCGCTAAACTGGCTGAGCAAGGGCTTTGAGCGGACCAGAGCAGAACAGAACTGTGCAAGAGGCCATTGCTCATGCGGCGCGGTTGTTAGAGGCGCAGGGGCTGGCTTACGGAATGCGCGATGCGCGCCGATTGATGACTGCGGCGTTGGGG
>JABDQU010000120.1 GCA_013042105.1 Boseongicola sp. | reverse complement strand
TTTTTGCGGTGACTGTGGATCACGGTTTGCGGGCCGAAGCGAAAGACGAGGTGCAGCATGTGGCGTCGTTTTGTGCCTCGCGTGGAATCTCACACAGTGTGTTGAGCTGGGCTTGGGATGGTGTGGGCAATTTGCAAGGCAAGGCACGCAAAGCCCGTTATGAGTTGATTTCGACTTGGGCGGAGCGGAAGGGAGTCGATGTTGTAGCCCTTGGTCATACACGCGACGATCAGGCTGAAACCGTTTTGATGCGACTGGCTCGGGAGTCGGGTGTCGATGGACTATCCGGCATGGCGCGCAGTTTTGAGCGCCATGGATTGACGTGGATCAGGCCGTTTCTGTTCGGCATCGGGCGGACAGAGTTGCAGGACTATCTGAACAGCCGTGACATCACTTGGTGTGATGATCCTTCTAACGACGATGACACATATGAACGCGTGCGTGCGCGGCGTGCAGCGGCCTGTCTTTCGGAGATCGGGATCGACAGCGAAACGCTTTGGACGGTTGCTTCGAATGCGCAATCGGCGCGGTTTGCTTTGGATCACTACGCGTGGCGCGAGGTCGAAGAGAACGAAATTGTGACCACAGATCGCGGTGATCTGATTTTGCCGGAGCAGTTTCTGACGCCGAGGCATCAGGTGCCCACAGAAGTTGGTCGCCGCATTATGATTGCTGCCTTGCGCTGGATTTCAGGAGCGGAGTATCCGCCGCGACGTTCGGCATTGCTTGGAATCGGCGTGGGGATGATTGACGCGGATAGGCACACCGTTGCCGGATGCCTCATTTCGCGCGTTAAGGCGAAGCGCCGTATGGATCAACAGCTGCGAATCACGCGTGAATACAATGCGGTAAAGGACATCACATCGTCCACGGATGCGCTTTGGGACGATCGGTGGGCCCTGGAGGGACCACATGACGCAGATTTGGAGGTTCGCGCGCTTGGGGAGGCGGTGAAGGACTGCCCCGACTGGCGCGAAACGGGGCTTCCGCGCCAGTCTTTGCTGGCGTCTCCGGCGGTCTGGAAGGGCGACGAGCTGGTGGCAGCGCCGGTCGCGGGGCTGAAAAACGGCTGGGAGGCGTCGGCGACAGGCCGCGGAAGTTTTGCTGAATCGCTCTTATCACGTTGAAGATCTGCGATTGGTGGCTATTTAATACGTCAGTCGGAGGGGTGGCCGTTTCTACCCCAAGAAATTCCCAAAGGAGCGTCCTTTGAACAACGCGCGTAGCATCGCCTTTTGGCTGGTTCTTTTCCTGCTTATTTTGGCGCTATTTAACCTGATTTCTGGCGGTCAGACGAACACGCAGTCGTCTACTGTCAGCTATTCTGATTTTGTTGAACGAGTGGAAGGCGGCGACGTCTCGAACGCGACGATTGATGGCGAGCGGATTGTGTTCCGGGCCTCGGATGGACGTGACTATGTGACGATCCAGCCTGAAGGCGCGGGTGCGACGGATTTGCTGGTCGCCAACGAAGTGACCTTCCGCGCCGAGCCGCAGGAGCAGTCGGGCTTTGTGACGATCCTGATGACCTTCCTGCCGTTCCTGTTGCTGATTGGTGTGTGGATTTACTTCATGAACCGCATGCAAGGCGGTGGTCGTGGCGGTGCGATGGGCTTTGGTAAGTCTAAAGCCAAGCTTTTGACCGAGAAGCACGGTCGTGTGACGTTTGATGACGTGGCCGGCATTGATGAGGCCAAGGAAGAGCTGGAAGAGATCGTGGAATTCCTGCGAACCCCGCAGAAATTCTCGCGACTTGGCGGTAAGATTCCAAAAGGCGCCTTGCTGGTTGGTCCTCCGGGCACTGGTAAAACGCTTCTTGCTCGCGCGATTGCGGGCGAGGCGGGCGTGCCGTTCTTCACGATTTCCGGTTCGGACTTTGTTGAGATGTTCGTGGGCGTCGGTGCAAGCCGTGTGCGCGACATGTTCGAACAGGGTAAAAAGAATGCGCCTTGCATCATCTTCATTGACGAGATTGATGCCGTTGGTCGCTCGCGTGGTGCCGGTTATGGCGGCGGCAATGATGAGCGTGAACAGACGCTGAACCAGTTGCTGGTTGAGATGGACGGCTTTGATGCCAACGAGGGGATCATCATCGTTGCGGCGACCAACCGTCCTGATGTTCTGGACCCGGCGTTGTTGCGACCCGGCCGCTTTGACCGTCAGGTGCAGGTGCCAAACCCGGACATCAAAGGTCGTGAGAAGATTTTGGGTGTGCATGCGCGCAAGGTGCCTTTGGGGCCGGATGTTGATTTGCGCATCATCGCGCGGGGAACACCGGGGTTCTCGGGTGCTGATCTGGCGAACCTTGTGAACGAAAGTGCGCTGATGGCTGCACGTGTCGGTCGGCGGTTTGTGACCATGGAAGACTTCGAAAGCGCCAAAGACAAAGTCATGATGGGCGCTGAGCGTCGGTCTACGGTGATGACCGAGGACGAGAAAAAGCTGACGGCGTATCACGAGGCGGGCC
>JABDQU010000119.1 GCA_013042105.1 Boseongicola sp. | reverse complement strand
GACATGATGCGGCGGTTGATGCCGTAAAGCTGGTCGATCAGGGCTTCGATACGGTTGTTGTGGAGGTGAAGCTCATTCACCAAAAGCACGATTTCCGAACGCAGTTTCTGATAGGCTTTCTCGGACTTATCCGAAAAGCTGTCGTCCTCGTTAAGCGTCGCGGACATGCGAAGGTCCTGCATCTCCGACAGCTCGTTATAGTCGTGGGCGATGACTTCCAGCGTTTCCAGAACGCGGGGCTTCAGAGCGGCTTCCATGGCGGCAAGCGACATGTTGGCGGCTTCATCCTCGTCGTCGTCATCGTCGTCGGTCTGGATCGGATTGCCGTCAGCGTCGACTTCCTGCTCGCCTGTCTTTTTTTCGGCAGTGGGGGCGGCAGTTGTATCGACGACGGGCGCGTTCTCGTCTTCTTCGCCCATCGTGTTGCCGAAGGTCGTCTCAAGGTCGATCACATCGCGCAGCAGAATGTCTTCGTTCAGAAGTTCGTCGCGCCAGATGGTGATGGCCTGAAAGGTCAGCGGGCTTTCGCAAAGCCCGGCGATCATCGTGTTGCGACCCGCTTCGATGCGCTTGGCGATGGCGATCTCGCCCTCGCGGGAAAGCAGTTCGACCGAGCCCATCTCGCGCAGATACATGCGCACCGGATCATCGGTGCGGTCGAGTTTCTCGGTCTCGGTCGTGGAAACGGCAACTTCGCGCGAGTTGGAGGCCGTCACGACATCGGTCGAACCTTTGTCGTCGTCTTCGGCTTCTTCATCTTCGATGATGTTGATGCCCATTTCGGACAACATCGACATCACGTCTTCGATTTGCTCAGATGACACCTGATCAGGCGGCAGAACCTTGTTCAGCTCATCGTAGGTGATGTAGCCCTTTTCACGGGCATCGCCGATCATCTTTTTGACGGCGGCCTGGCTCATGTCGAGGCCACCTTCGGCGTCCTGATCGTCGTTCTTACGGTCGTCGTTGTCTTTGGCAGCCATCCGGCACTCCCAAGAAAATCGTGTGATTCGGGCTTGAGCGAATCATCTAATGCGAATCAGAGAATCACAACCCGTGGCCCTGTTTTTTATGTCGACATGCGCAGAAATGCTACGGCCTGTCACGGCGCCCTTTTGAGAAATCTATATTGTCTAAAAGTGAGCTCAATTTTTGCTTTTCATCCCGCTTTACCCGGGCCCCATTTGGCCCAAGGTCGTATTCCGCGCGATCATCCGAACCGGACTTCTCGCTGTTGTTGCGGGCTTCGGCAGCCTGGCGCAGGCGCGTCGTCAGCACCTCGTCAGCCGCGCCGGAAAAATCTTCGAGGGCATCATCCAACTCGCGTAGCGCACCGCGACGGGCGGCGAGTTTCGCAAGTTCTTCTGCCACCGACATTTCGGCGATATCCTGTCCCGCCCCGGAGCGAACTCCGGGTGCTATTTGGACATGGCGCGCGTGGGTCAGCTTTTCAAGGGCGTCCGCCCCGCAAATCTGAGCTAATTCATCGGAATTTGCGCCACCCGTCTGCAACAGGGCCGAACGGACGGCCTCATGCTCGGGGCGGGTGGTGTTCAGGCGTTCAAGATCAGCCATGAAGCGATCAACCAGTTCGGGGTGACGGACCAGTGTTGCAAGGATCACGGCCTCGCGCAGTTGATCTTCAAAGGCGGTGCCCGCCGCTGCCAGAGCGCTCGATTTCGTCTCGGCCATGGGGATCGGGATGGGCTTGCCAAAAGGTTTCCCAAATCCGCCACGCTGGAACTTGTTTGCCTTACCAGCCTGAGTGTCCCGCGCACCATCAAACAACGCACGGCGCAATCGGTTGATCTCATCGCCATAGTGGCGGCGCAGGGATTGGTCCCGCACATGGCGGATCGCTTCGCGCAGCGTTCGGTCCAAGGCGGCTTTGCGCTCGGGACTGTCAAAGGACTTGCCTTCGGTCTCGCGCCGCCACAAAAGCTGAACCATGGGCATCGCCTGGTCCAGAAGGCGGCGCATGGCCCCTGCCCCTTCGGCACGCAAAAGGTCATCCGGGTCAAGCCCTTCGGGCATCAGGCAGAACCTGAGGGACTTACCCGCCTCGATCAGCGGCAGCGCCAGATCGACCACGCGCATCGCCGCGCGCAAGCCTGCTGTGTCGCCGTCCAGTGCGATGATGGGCTCGTCCGAGATGCGCCACAAAAGCTGCAACTGGTCTTCGGTGACAGCCGTGCCAAGGGGTGCGACCGTCGAGGTGAACCCGGCTTCCGAGAGCGCAATCACGTCCATATACCCTTCGGCCACAACCAATGGCTGGCCCTTTCCAGCGGCTTCGCGGGCGGGACCGTGGTTATAAAGACTGCGGCCCTTGTCGAACAATTCCGTCTCGGGTGAGTTCAGGTATTTGGCATTGTCATTGGGATCCATCGCGCGACCACCAAAGGCAATCGCCCGCCCACGCGGATCGCGGATCGGGAACATGATGCGGTTGCGGAAAGTGTCATAGGGGCGCTTGCCCTGATTGGATGGTTTGGCAAGGCCTGCTGCAAGGATCAGCTCGTCCGCCACACCCTTGCCCGTCAAATGGTCCCAAAGCCCCTGCCAGCCATCAGGCGCGAACCCGATGTTCCAGCGCTCAAGCGCTGCGTCATTCAGGCCCCGCCCGGTCAGATAATCCCGCGCGGCGGCGGCACTGTTTGTCTTCAGGTTCAGGCGGAAGAACTGCACCGCCTGTTCCATGACATCAGCCAGTTGCGACCGACGGTCAGCCTTTTCCTGCGCTTTCGGATCGCGCGCGGGCATCTGCATTCCGGCCTCGCGGGCAATGATTTCAACGGCTTCCATAAAGGCGACATTCTCGGTTTCCTGCACGAAACTCACAACGTCGCCTTTGGCATGACAGCCAAAACAATAGTAAAAGCCTTTCTTGTCATCCACATGAAAAGACGCGGTTTTTTCCTGATGAAAGGGACAGGGCGCCCACATGTCACCCTTGCCCTGATTGGACTTTCGGGTGTCCCACATGACTTTGCGACCTGCGACCTGAGACATCGAGGCGCGGGTCTTCAATTCGTCAAGGAAACCGGGAGGCAGACTCATAGCGCCAATATTGTGCCTCGCGCGCGCGAAGTCCACAGACGAAAGCGGGCGCCCGGAAGGACGCCCGCTCAATAGTTCGATTGGTTTTGGATTATCCAGCCAGACGCGCACGCCCGGTCGAGGTGAAGTGATCCTCGGAGTCCGCTTCGCATGTGCCGAAGTCCGAATTTGACGTTCCATCAATCTCGCCGCCGGCAATCACCGAAGCACCATCAAATCCATTGGCTTGCGCTGCAAACTTCACGTCACCTGCGGCTACGATCTGACCACCATAAAGCTGCATCTTCGCCGCAGTGCGCATGCCGCCGAAGGTAATGACCTGCGCGCCGCCCCCAGCCGCACAATTGTCGTTGCGACCAATCTGTAGACCACCCTGGCCGCCCGATGGTGCGCTGACCGAACGATCTCCGGTCGCGCGTGTCAGGAAGGTCGAGCCGTCGAGGATGACGCCGGTTGCAAAATCAAGCTCGCAATCGGTCATTACCACAACGTTGGAATAGGTGCCCGAAGGAATGCTCAGCGAACCGCCCGAACACGCCACTTCGTGGATGCGACCGGAGGTCAGACAGTCGGGACCAAACGATCCGCAGGACCCTCCGCCGCCGCCACCGGGATTGGGATCAACGGGATCAGGATCAACCGGATCCGGGTCTACCGGGTCCGGATCAACTGGATCGGGGTCAACGGGGTCGCTACCGCCGTTTCCATTGCCATTTCCGTTTCCATTGCCGTTACCGTTTCCATTGTTCTTATTAGACTTGTTCTTATTGCTGTTTCCGTTGCCATTCCCATTACCGTTGCCGTTGCCATTCCCGTTCGAGCCTGTGGCATCGACCTGAATGATCGTCGCATTGGTGACGTTGCTGCGGAAGTGGGGCGAGTTCGGATCCACAAGTCCAGCGACAAGCTCGGCCATAAAGGCGTCGACATCGAAGGGGTAGTGACCGTAACGCTCGGCTTCCCGCAAACCGGTATTCTGGGAATAGCCCGAGCCGGGAATGACCAGGTCAGCCGGGGTCGGCATGGACACGATCACGCCGTCCTCGTGTTCAAAGAAGTTGCCGTTGTTCAGTTCAACCCGCGAGTTTGAGCGGATGCAAAAGCCGTTCATGAAGTTGTTGTTCGACTGCATGTCAACACGCCCATCGGCGTAAAAACCATCGCCAAGGCAGGGTATATCGCCTTTAAGGTAAACAGCCGTAGTGCGCACATCAAAGGTGCCGAACCCAACGAGCTTCAGAAGATAGCTGCTGACCGGGTTGGCGTTTTCAAGCAGGCGGTCTGTCTTGACCCAGACAGCGTCGTCAAGGTCGTTATCAACGGTAAAGATTTTTGTGCTCTGGTTGTAAGAGCCAAATTGCACATGCTCCGCGCGCAAGACGTCGCCAAACCGATTTTCCGGCATGTTGAGTTTTGCAAAACGAATGCCCTCTGCTTTCGCGTCGTCCACGTCCATCGTCCGGCGTGATGTCATTGCGGCATGGGCGGCAACATCGGCCGCCACCTGAAGCTGGTTCTTGGCGACCACCAGGTTTGAAACGTCCACGGCGATACCGCCAAAAATGGCCATCGCCATGATGAAATAAAGGTTCAGGATCGAGATCGCGCCCTCTTCACACTGTCTGTGACGCGCAATCTGGGCCTTAAGGGTTTTCAAATTCGTTGGCATTTTCATACCTCCGCGAAATGCTGTGCAACGACCTGCACTTGAAGTGTCGAGAATTGAGTGATGAACCGCAGCGGCCCGCCAAAATCACTGGCAGGGACGGTCACAACTGTGGTGATCAGGTCATCTGCGACGACCGAAACAACAGCGACGTTGTTGCTGATCGCGGCCAGATCGCTCTGGATTTGCGCCTTGACCTGCGCTTCGCTGGTCAGCGTGCCAATCGCAAAAGCCCGTGTGGCGTCCTGCGCGGAATCCAGTGTCATCGCCTGTCCGAAGAAGACCAGAGCAAGCTGCCCCGAAGCCATAAGTGTAATGACAAAGAACGGAACCCAAAGCACGACCTCAATCGTGCTGCTGCCGCCCTCGCGGCGCAGGAAAGACGCAAGACCTGGAATACGTTTGACGAATGCCGAAACTGACATCTTATACATCCCTCATGTGAACGGATTGCACCGTGACATCCAGATCGACGATCCGACCGATAAGGCCGATCGCGGCCAGATCGGCGGCGGGCATGACGACGGTCGTGGTCACTTCGTTTGATCCGAAGACCGTGTTGACGGTGGCTTGCGGGCTGAACAGCTGAACCCGTCCGCGGATCGCACTTGAGGTTTCCGACGCCGTTTCAAAAGACCCGACCGAGGCCATCCGGTTCCCGTCGTAAGCAATGCGCGTCGCTTTCGCCTGACCGTGGAAGATCAGCGACACGTCGGCAATAAAGACAAAGAGGAACAGATAGACCGGCACCCAAAGAACCGCCTCAACCGTTAGCGCGCCGCTTTGACAGCGCGTGAAGCGGGCAATATCCGAGGTCTTTTTTAAGTGTTTCAGGGCGTTCAAAAGCATTTGGTTTCAATATCCTACTGGATCCTTTGTTCTCTGACAGATCGCATGGAGATATGTCAGAATTGCATCCATACCCGCCGAATTCGGGCAGGTTCGGGGCAAGGCAATGATCAATTGGGGAGGCTGTTTCTTGTGGGCAAACGATCAGGCGTTTGGCATCGGGAGTGTGCGCAGACGTCCAACAAGCGCGCTCTTGGGGTCGTCACACGGCGTAGAGGGGATTCGCCAACGGGGCGGTGTCTGCGGCACTGAAAAAGGCAGGAGCCGCGAGAGCACCTGCCTTTCTTTAGACTTGTATGATAGTGGGCTTAACCAGCCATGCGG
>JABDQU010000353.1 GCA_013042105.1 Boseongicola sp. | reverse complement strand
TGTAACTCCCCATTAAGGGGCGTTGATGTCGATATTCTGCCGTGTTGCGGGGCGTCGAACCCAAAGCAAAGAGGCGGGCAATGCGTGACGAAGTCTATAGCGAAGTGGAGCTGCGAAGTGGTCCGGTTGTGGTCGGAGTGGGCGCGTCGGCTGGCGGGCTGGAGGCGTTCTCAGCCTTGCTGTCGGGCTTGCAGCCGGACCATAGTCTGGCGATTGTTCTTGTGCAGCACCTCGATCCCGACCACGAAAGCCTGCTGCCAGAACTGTTGTCTAAAAAGATTTCTGCGTCCGTGCAGTTGGCTGAAGATGGAATGCGCGCAGAAGGCGGGCATATTTATCTGATCCCTCCGGGGCAATTGCTCACACTGGTCGACGGATGTCTGCGTCTTAGCGCCTACAGTAAACCACGCGGGATACGTCGCCCGATTGACGCCTTCTTTGAAAGTCTTGCAGCGGACGCCGGCGCCAGAGGTGTGGGTATCGTTCTTTCCGGCACCGGCTCGGACGGGTCAACCGGTGTGCGGGCGATCAAAGCGGCTGGTGGTCTTGTTTTTGTGCAGGACCCAAAGCAAGCTGACTATGACGGTATGCCCAAAAGCGCGATAGATGCCGGTGCTGCCGATCTGGTTTTGCCGACCCATGAGATGGTCGATGTGATCAAGGACTACTTTTCGATCCGCACCGATCTGCAGCCCAGCAAGCTCTCGGACAGCGAGTTCATCGCGCGTATCGCCAAACACGTGAATTACCGAACCGGGCATGACTTTCAGAACTATAAGCAATCGACGTTGCTGCGGCGCCTTGCGGTCAGGATGTCGGTATTGGGTATCACCAACCCGAACGACTACGTGAAAGAGCTGATTGCAAACAAGGCGGAAGCGCCAAAGCTGTTCCGCGATCTACTGATCAATGTCACCAGCTTCTTTCGCGACGCCGATGCCTTCGAGGCTTTGGCCAAGACCGTTTTGCCGGACATCCTGCGCGGTAAAGGCGAAAACGATGAGGTGCGGATTTGGGTGCCGGGATGCTCAACCGGCCAAGAAGCGTTCACGATCGCAATGCTGATTGCCGACGAATTGGAGCGCACCAACGATCAGCCCCGCGTTTCGATCTTTGCCACTGACATTGATGAAGAAGCCATCAAGATTGCGCGAAAAGGGCAGTATCCGCATTCCATTGTGGATCAGTTGCCGCCGGGACTGCTGGCGAGGTATTTCACTCCGGTTGCTGATGGTTTCCAAATTTCGTCCGAGCTGCGTGAGATGGTTCGTTTTTCGACGCAAAGCATCATCAAGGACCCTCCGTTTTCGCGTGTTGATCTGGTGTCCTGCAGAAACGTCGCGATCTATTTCGAGCCGGTTCTGCAAGATTTCGCTCTGTCGGTCTTTCACTACGCGCTTAGTGAAGGGGGGCATCTCTTTCTTGGTCCAAGTGAAATGCCGCGGAACCTCAATCAGCTTTTCACAAAGCAAAACGCCCGGTTGCGGCTCTATCGCCGAGGCAAAGGTCCGGCGCAGCGTTTGAATTTTCCTGCGACTTCGGCCTCGCCCTTTTATGCGCGCACTGAACCTGAAGACGCGTTGCGCCAGATTTCAAATGAACCCTACGCGCGGACGCTGATTAACAAGTTTGCGCCGCCATTTGTTGTCGCCGATAAGGCCGGAAACCTTGTTTATACATCTGAAAGGGCTGCACGGTACTTTCGAATTAAACCCGGCTCAACGCGCCTTGGCCTTACGCAATTGATTGTTCCGGAACTTGAGCCGGTGCTGAGACGCCTTCTTGCGCGCGCTGAGCGTGACAATCCTCGTCTCGAACAGGAGTTTCGCGGCAGGCTTGGCGACAGGGATGTGCGTGTGATCCTGTCCCTTGAGTCTTTGGATGATGGCTCGCGATTGCTGGTGATTGAGGACCGGCTTGATCTTCTGGAAAATCGTGAAGTTGTCATCGCAGGCGGCGAGTTGCACGGGGACAGCTACGTCCAGGGACTTGAGGCGCAGCTGGAGAACGCCCGTGAGACAATCCGCACCACGGTAGAGGAACTGGAGACATCCAACGAAGAGCTGAAAAGCTCGAACGAAGAAATGATGTCGATGAACGAGGAGTTGCAGTCCGGAAACGAAGAGCTGTCGACTACGAACGAAGAACTGCAATGCAAGGTCGCTCAACTGCGCGAAGCGAATGACGATCTCGCCAACCTGATGCGTTCAACCAATGTCATTACGCTATTTCTGGATGATGAATTGCGTTTGAGGTTCTTTACGCCCGAAAGCCAGAGCGTTTTTCGCTTCGTCGACGCGGACCGCGGGCGCGTTATTGACGATATCGGTGCTGACATCGACATGACTCATTTGCGGATCCAATGCGGTGAGGTGCTTGGCAGCGGTGCGGCCATAGAGCATGAGATCGAAACCAATGACGCAGAACGTCGTTATAATCTGAAAATTCTGCCCTATTCCGGTCATGGGTCTTCGCGCCCCCAGGGCGTGGTCTGCACGATGACAGACATCACAGCCCTTTGCCAGGCGGTCATTGCTGCCGAGGCCGAGCGGCGCGTTTCGCAGCGTAGCCTTGCCGAGATTGAGCAGCTCTATTTCGTTTGCCCACAGGCCATGGCGCTATTGTCGACCGACACCACTTATTTGCGGGTCAACCGTCAGATGGCTGAAATTAACGGTTGCGATGTAGATGCGCATTTCGGGCAAAGAATGAGGGACATTGTCCCTGATCTGGGTGAACAGATTGATGCTGCGTTTGAAACGGTTCTTGAAGGTGGCGAACCCTTCATCGGGTTGAAGATTGAGGGTATAACCACTGCACGCGCCGATGACCGACGCCTGTTTTCGACGGATTGGTATCCTGTGCGCATCGATAACGAGATCGTAGCCGTCGGCGTTAATTTCCGCGACATCACAGACCAAACCGAGATGCAGGCCGAACTGCGCCGGATGATGCTCGAACTGCAGCATCGGGTAAAGAACATGCTGTCGAACGTGTTGGCGCTTGTAAGCCGTGCGCGCCGCGATGCTGCGGCAGATGTCAGCGTTCTCGATACGCTGTCGGCTCGGATCCGAGCCCTATCGCAAACTCACAAGCTGCTGACGAAGGAAAACTGGCGTGCGGCGGACATATACGCGCTGATTGAGCCTGAACTGACCCACGTCTATGGGGCCGAGCGTGTCAATCTGGCTGGCCCCAATATCCTTTTGAACGCACGCGCGGCGGTCGCACTGGGCATGGCATTTCACGAGCTTGCGACAAATGCGGTCAAGTATGGCGCGTTTTCGCAAGGTGGTGGGAAAGTATCGCTTAGCTGGGTGCGCATTGACGACGGCACTGAAGAGCGGGTCGTCTTTAACTGGGTCGAAATTGGCGGGCCGAAGATTGCGACAACTGCCGGGGCAGGTTTTGGCAGTCAGCTTATAGCTTCGACGATCACTGGCAGCCTGCACGGAGCGGTAGAAACTGATTGGCGCCCAGACGGATTATCCGTTGAAATCACCGTCCCCTACGAGGCCCTTGGCAAAATAGAAAAGGAAGTTGTTCATGATGTTTTCTGACCACTCAGTTCTCCACGTTGAAGATGAAATCATTGTGGCAATCGAAACCGCTACGGTTCTGGCCGATCTTGGTTTCGGAACGGTACGGGTTGCCCATACGTTGCGCTCGGCTGAAAATCTTGTGCGCAGCGAGCGTTTCGATGTCGCCGTGCTGGATGTGAATCTTGGCAATGGCGAGCGCACCGAAGCGCTGGGTCTCATGCTTCGTGAGCGCGGCACGCATGTGATCTTTGCGTCCGGCTACAACAAGTGCGAACTAAGCGCGCAACTTCAGAGCTTTGATTTTATCGAGAAACCAATATCGCGGTTGGACATTGAAGATGTGCTCAGAAGCATCCTGACCGAGAGACTGTCGGCCTGACATCAGGCATGAAAAAACCGGCGAACCAAAGGTCCGCCGGCAGGAATGATGCCAACAGGGAGGAGTTGGCGATCAGAAACCTTACTTCGCAGTTGCTTTTTTCGCAGCTGCAGTCACTTCGTTTGTGGCTTTCTTGACAGCAGCGGTTGCTTCTTCGCTCATGTCTTTGCCAGCAGCGAGCATCAGCTCAACTGTTTCCATCTGAACTTTCTTCGCTACTTCAGCGAAAGCAGCCATGGACTCTGTGCCCATCTCAGCTTGTGCGGAAGCGAAGTCAGTGATGGCCTTCGTGTAATCTGCAGGGTCAGTTTTTGCTTCAGTGACCGAGCCAACCTTACCAAGTGTCGACTTCGTCCAGCCTGCGGAAATCTCAGTGGACTTCTCAGCAGCTTCCAGAACGACTTTCGACATTTTGTCGGCGAAGTCGGCCTGCGATTTGAATGCGTCCTGCATGGAAGACATATCAACCGGGAAAGAACCCATCATGTCTTTCATCATTTTTGTGTAGTCGTTTGTAGCTTTAGCCATTGGTCTCTCTCCTATGTTTGCGTCCAGCGGAAAGACCCGCTTTTCTGCGTCTGCAAACTATATAGATGCTGCGACGCAGCATTGCAAGATCTTTTGCTGCACTGCAGCAAAAAATGTAAACCATAAAAATCAGAGACTTAGGTGGTTTTGGGCGTTTCCACCACGTATTTCCCGGGTGCCGGATAGAGCGCCGGGTGAGTCGCGGTTTCACCTGGAATCCTCGCGGGGACCTGTTTTCCGGACTTTGGCGACAGCCATTTATCCCAGCGAGGCCACCACGATCCTTCGTGAAAATCCGCCGACTTGAGCCATTGGTCGGTATCCAGTGACCAATCGTCATTTGTGTAATGGCCGTATTTCATTTTCGACGGGGGGTTCACGATGCCGGCAATGTGGCCGGATTCCGAGAGAATGAACGTTTTGGAGCGGCTGCCCATTTGCTTGATGCCCGTATACGAAGTTGTCCAGGCCGCAATGTGGTCGGTTTCACAGGCGATCGCGCATACCGGAACCGTGACGTCTTTTATCGATACGGTTTCGCCCAGGACCTCGAACCCTTCGCGGGCGAAGCGATTTTCCTGACAAAGCCCGCGCAGATACTCCATTGCCATACAGCCGGGCAAGTTGGTTCCGTCTCCGTTCCAATAGAGCAGATCAAATGCTGGCGGGGCTTCCCCCATCATATAGCTGCGAATAGCCGGTCCGTAGATCAGGTCGTTTGAGCGCAGGAAACTGAACGTCTTGGACATGATCTTCTTGTCCAACATCCCGTCAATTTCGACCTGCGCTTCGATTGAATCCACAAAGTCGTTCGACAGGAACACGCCCACTTCACCCTGATCCTCGAAATCAGTCAGCGCAGTGAAAAGCGTTGCGGACTTAATCGACTTGTCGCCGCGCTTTTTCAGCAATGCCAGCGTCAACGACAGAGTTGTTCCGGCGATACAATAGCCAACTGCATTGACCTGATTTTCCCCAGTGATGGTTTTGACCTGATCGACAGCTTCCAGATAACCCTTCTCTATATAGTCACCGAGACCTACATCGCGGTAGCTTGAGTCTGGGTTCTTCCAGCTTACAACAAATAATGTGTAGCCCTGCTCGACGATCCATTGGATCAGTGAGTTCTTCGGCTTGAGGTCCAGAATGTAAAACTTGTTGATCCAGGGCGGGAACAGGACCAACGGCGTTTTATGCACGGTTTTGGTTTTGGGAGCGTATTGAATAAGCTCGAACAGCTCGTTCTTATAGACCACCGAGCCTTCGGCGGTTGCGATGTTTTCGCCAACCTTGAAGGCGTTCTTGTCGGCAAGTGTTACCAACATCTCACCATCGCTCGCCTCAATGTCGCGCACGAGGTTTTCCAGACCATCAACCAGGGACTGCCCGTCGGTCTCGACAGCTTTTGCCAAAGCTGCCGGATTCGTGCCGAGGAAGTTCGTCGGGCTCATCATGTCGACGATCTGTCGCGTGAAATACTGTGCGCGCTTCTTGTCCTTGTCTTCCAGCCCTTCAAGGTTCTCCACCATTTCGCTCAATGCGTCGGCGGAAAAGAGGTATTGCTGTTTGACGTAGTTGAAGAACGGATGCGTTTCCCAAAGCGGGTCACTAAACCGGCGATCTTTGCGTGTTTCGTCCTCGGCAGGCTCGAGCTTCCCGTGTGCGAGCTTGTTTTGCGCATCTATATAGTGCGTGAGTGCTTTGCCCCAGTATCCGACCTGATGTTCAATCAGCTTTGAGGGGTGCGACATCATCTCCGCCATATAGGCCGTTGCGGCTTTCATGTAGAGATCTTCGCCGGGGCCTTCGAGGCCGGGATGCTTTGGTTTCTTGGTTGCGAGCGCAGAAACGAGCCTCTGAGACAGCTCCTCGATTCGCGCGAGATTTTCGTTCAGGCGGTCCAGATTCGCCGGCGTTTCTGTTTCTTTTGTTGCCATTGGCGGTTTTCGAGCCTATTTTGCAGGTGCAGCATTTCTGCTGTGATGTACGGACGTAAGTCTATCGCCGCAAGGCCCGAAGGGCAAAGCGACGAATTGGCCCGGCCAAGTTGAGGTGCCCGATGCGATATATGATGACCTACGATTTAATGGAAACGCTCCGGAATACAAATCAGTGGGCAGGCGCCAGCGCACAGGCCATCGCATCATATCCAATGTGGGGGATGGTCCCCAATCCGGCCTTCAACCTGATGGCGGCATGGGGTGAGGTCACCGAACGCAGCTTCTCTCGCATGGTGTCCAAACCAGACTGGGGACTTGAAAGCGTTGTCGGTGAAGATGGCCGCGATCACATTGTCACCGTTGAAACCGATGTTAAGCGTCCATTTGGTGATCTTATCCATTTCCAGGTGCAGGGCCGCGAGCCCATGAAGCGCCGTGTTCTGCTGGTCGCGCCAATGTCGGGTCACTATGCGACGCTGCTGCGCTCAACTGTGCAAAGTCTACTGCCTGACGCAGACGTCTGGATCACAGACTGGCATAACGCGCGCGATATTCCTGTCAGCGCCGGCAAGTTCGATATCGAGGATTACACTCTCTACCTGTCTCAGTTCATGGACCACCTCGGTCCCGACTTGCACGTGATCGCCGTGTGCCAGCCTGCTCCACTTGCATTGGCAGCAACGGCATATCTTGCAGCTGAAAAACCGAAAGCTCAGCCGCGAACACTTACGCTTATCGGTGGTCCGATTGATCCAGATGCGAACCCTTCTGATGTGACGGACTTTGGCCGCCGCGTGACAATGGGCCAGCTTGAGCAGGTCATGCTTCAGCGTGTTGGCTTCAAGTATGCTGGTGTGGGGCGGATGGTATATCCGGGCCTTTTGCAGCTTGCGTCATTCGTTTCGATGAATGCTGAAACGCACTCCAAGGCTTTCTACGATCAGATCATGCGCGTCTCGAAAGAAGAAGACGGCGATCACGACAAGCATAACAAGTTCTATGATGAGTATCTGGCGGTCATGGACATGACAGCCGAGTTTTACATGTCGACGGTCGCGCGCGTCTTTAAGAACCGTGAGATTGCCCAGAATCAGTTTGTCGTCGACGGTCGGGCGGTTGATATTGGCGCGATAGACAGCGTTGCCGTGAAGATCGTTGAAGGCGAGAAGGACGATATTTCTGCGCCGGGGCAGTGTCTTGCTGCGCTTGATCTGCTCACCGGTCTGCCTGACTCCAAGAAAGCCTCGCATGTTGAGCCGGGTGCGGGTCACTATGGCATCTTTGCAGGCAAAAGCTGGCGCAACAACATCCGTCCGCTTGTGCTCGATTTCATCGATTCCAATGCGAAAACAAAGGCAGCCCCGGCCAAGACCGCCGCTAGCCGCAAGAAACGCGCTTAACTCAGGTCCAGTTCACGGCTGCGCCACCCGGTAGGGCGGCGCGTGCGCGCATCGGGAAATCCATTGCATAATTGTTGGCGCTGCAAAATGCGCCGACCCAAGCATCATCCATCAAAATGAAATCCAGCACCGAGGCCAGAAACTCGGGGTCCTGAGCGCGTGCGCGGATGTCGTCCACTCCGGCACCGGTTGAGCCGAGAAACACCGGCATCAACTCGTCATCGGCGGTCAGCCAGACAAGGGCCTCGATCGCCAGAACTTCGGCAGAGTCTCGCGCAAGCGGTGTCAATGGAGTCTCCCGGAAAGGTTTTGTTAACGCTTCTGAGCAAAGACTGAACGGCAAAGGAACAAATGTAAATATTGGTGAGGCAACTCATGGCGAACCACATATTGCTGGTGGACAGCTCAACACCGGCACGCATGCTGACGTCGTCGCTTTTAAAAGCGCATCACTACGAGGTCACAGTCTGCCGGACTTTGAGCGAGGCCGCACCTAAGGTCCGTGGGTTTCCACCTGACGTCGTTATTGCCGCCTTGCGCGATCGTGCTCCGGGTGAATTGATGGCGGAATTGCAGGAACGCTTGATCGTCGCGCGCGACGAGCAAGCCCCGCTGGTTCTGTTTCTGGACCCTGAGGCAACGCCGCAGCGTCGGCTTGACGCCTTGTCTGCAGGTGCGCGCGACGTGATTGCGACGCCATTGGCCGATCTTTTGTTCCTTGCCCGTTTGCGGGGTGTTCTGCGTGAAGCGCATGGTCTGCGCGAGGTGGAGCGCCGCCAGTCCGCCGCCGCCAGTTTTGGGTTCGCCGAAAGCACCTCGCCCTTTCTCGCCGCATCCAGCGTCGCGTTGGTCACCACCGAAGACGCTGCACACACAGGCTTTGCGCAACTGGCAGCGACCTTTGGGTCTCGCTTCAAGCGCTTAACGCTTGAGCAGGCTTTAGCCGGGGAACGTGGGGAGGCGTCACGCGACGTCTTTGTCCTCGACTGTGCAAATACGGCGGCGCGACAGATGCTTTCCGCGCTACCCGATTTGCGCGCACGCGACCATTCACGTCACGCAGCAATCCTTGTGATGCACCCTTCCGATGACTGCGACGCTGCCATAACAGCACTTACCAGCGGCGCGTCGGATTTGGTTGGAGCGGATGCTCTTGGCGACGAACTGGTTCATCGTGTGCAGTCATTGATCCGGCGAAAGTCTGACGCTGATGATCTGCGACGCAACACAGAAAGCAGTATGCGGCTGGCGGCGACGGATCCGCTGACCGGACTTTATAACCGGCGCTATGCGGACAGGTATCTGTCGGATGTTATTGAGAACTCCAATGTCACTAGCGAGCCATTTGCCGTCATGATGGCGGATATCGATCACTTCAAATCTGTAAATGACACTTACGGGCATGCTGCCGGTGATGTCATTTTACGCACGATCGCCAGCAGGATCAGTGACAATCTCAGATCGATTGACCTTGTGGCGCGCTTTGGGGGCGAGGAATTTCTGGTTGTCATGCCCGGAACGGACGCCGAGCGCGCGGGGCCTGCGGCAAACCGGCTTCGGGCCAGGATTTGCGACGATCCGATCATTCTGGAGGATGGGCGTGAAATCACCGTGACGGTGAGCGTCGGTGTGACGGTTGGCGGCGCGCGACGACTTTCTGCCCCTCAAGCTGCTCAATCGGTCTTGCCGCCACTGCGCGCTGAAGGTGCCGTGGCAGACAAGTTGCTGGGGCTTGCAGATGGCGCGCTTTATTGCGCAAAGGCGGCGGGACGCAATCGGGTCGAAGTGGCGCTTACTCCCGTCTGAGCCTGCGCAGATCACGCGCCAGTCGGTCCGCGTAGGCGGCGCGTTCTTCGGGGCTTAGTTTCGCCAGTTGATCCACCAATAGTGCTTCACCGATGTTCTGACGTCTGAGCGCGATGTCGCGCTGCTCGCGCAGGATCGACTGTACGGCGTCCGGATCAAAGGGGTCAGCTTTCAATGCTGCCAGAAGGGCTTCGAACCGGGCGCGCAAAGCGCTGCGGTTTTCGCGCAAACGCGTTTCATCGCGCAGGATTTCCCTGCCAAGAGCGCGCCTGTTTTCCGGTTCCAGCGCGCGGATGAAGGGCGTGCCCACCAGTGAGCGCGCCGGTCCTTCAAGACGGTCACCTTTGCCGGGACCATTGGCAATGAAGAAACCGGCAACGATACCGACAATCAGCATGTTGACGACAAGTGATACCGCCAGAAGTGGCATAACCCACCGTCGTTTCGGAGGGGATTGTTCGCTCATCCGTCAACCTCCAGATCGCTGAAGCCACTTAAGGCGACGACCGGCAAAAAGGTGGAAACGTCGAAATCCGTGTTGTCAGAGAACGCGAGATTGTCTGCAAATTCGGACGAAGGCACCTGAAATCCGATCCAAACCCCGGCGAGTGTTGCGGCGGCCAGTCCGGAGGCGGGCACCAGTGCTGATATGATCTTCGACCATAGTCCGGTGCCCGATATGGTCGGTTCCGTTTGGGGTATCTGCTCGGCAATCGCCACGTCTGCATCCGCTGCAAGGCGCGCAAGGAAGTCTGGCGCAAGGTCCGGTGTGCTATTGCGCGCACTGTCGAACAGGGCCTTCAGCGCGGCGTTGTCTTTTGCTTCATTGGTCATCTTCATACCCCAGTTCGGCTTGTTTGCCCTTGAGCGCCGCCCCGAGCGCGCGTTTTCCGCGCGCCACGAGACTTTCCACCGCTTCGACGCCGATGTCCATGATCTCGGCAATGTCCGGATTGCTCCGTTCTTCTATGTGCCGAAGCACGACGGCTTGTCGTTGCCGGTCTGGCAAGGTGGCCAATGCCGCGTCCAATGCATCGCGGCGTGCGACGTCTGTCATTTGCTCGACCACCGTTTGCAGATCGGCTGCCGGTTCGGCGATGGCATCGATGTCGATGACCGGCTTTCGCGCCCGCAGTTTGTCGGTGCACAGGTTCACCAATACCCGGAAGCACCACGTGGAAACCTTTGCTTCGCCCTGCCGCCAGTCCGGTGCGATCTTCCACAGCCGCACAAGGGTCTCCTGCACGACGTCCTCGGCTTCTGCACGATCCGAAAGAACCCGGGTTGCGTGGGACAGAAGCCGTGGGGCAAGACGGGAGATCAGGACCCGCGCCGCACTGGCATCGCCGTTTGCCACAGCAACCAAAAGCGCTGCATCGGGCGCTTGGTCGGAAGAGGTGTCGGGCGTTGCGTGTTGCATGATCTGCCGTCAGGCGTAACGCCGGATCGCCCGTCGGGCAATCCAGCGCGCACCCT
>JABDQU010000010.1 GCA_013042105.1 Boseongicola sp. | reverse complement strand
TCGCTCACAATCATCGCAACTGCATTGATCGATACCGGTAGTCGGATGGACGAAGTCATCTTCGAGGAATTCAAAGGCACCGGTAACTCTGAGATTGTTCTGGATCGCAAAGTTGCCGACAAGCGCGTCTATCCTGCGATGGACATCCTCAAATCCGGAACCCGGAAAGAGGACCTTCTTGTCGACAAAGGCGATCTCGCGAAAACCTTCGTGCTGCGCCGTATCCTGAACCCGATGGGCACCACGGATGCGATTGAATTCCTGATCTCGAAGTTGAAGCAAACCAAGTCCAACTCGGACTTCTTCGATTCAATGAACACGTAATTTACTGAACTAAATCAGTAGGTTAATCGGAATGGATACGATATTTGCCCTTGCGTCCGCGCGGGGAAAATCTGGTGTTGCCGTGGTCCGCATTTCAGGGCCGCACGCATTTCGCGCGCTTTCTGCGCTCAGCACTTTACCAAACTCACCTCGCACCGCAGTGCTGCGGATACTTCGCGCTGGGGACGTGGTCTTAGATGAAGCGATTGTCCTGACATTTCCCGGCCCTCAAAGCTTCACAGGAGAGGATGTTGTCGAGTTGCACCTCCACGGTGCCACAGCGACCATCAACGCCGTTCTCCGTGCTCTTGCGAAGCTTGACGACCTGCGGCCAGCAGAAGCCGGTGAATTCACGCGTCGTGCGTTGGAGAACGAACGGCTCGACCTGGCGCAGGTCGAAGGCTTGTCGGACCTGATCGAAGCCGAAACCGAGGCGCAAAGACGGCAGGCATTGCGTGTGCTCTCCGGCGCACTTGGCGAAAGAGCTGAAAGCTGGCGGTCTCAGCTGATCCGGGCAGCAGCTTTGCTGGAGGCCACAATAGACTTTGCTGACGAGGAAGTTCCGGTAGATGTTTCACCCGAGGTGAACGCTCTACTCGATTCCGTTTTGTCCGAGCTTGAAAGGGAAATCGCCGGCGTCGCGGTATCCGAGAGAATTCGTGACGGCTTTGAAGTGGCGATCGTCGGACCCCCAAACGTTGGTAAGTCTTCGTTGCTCAACGCATTGGCGGGCAGGGACGCCGCGATCACCTCAGATATTGCTGGAACCACGCGGGATGTGATCGAAGTCCACATGGATTTAAAAGGCCTGCCGGTTACCTTCCTGGACACCGCCGGGTTGCGGGTAACTGAGGATGACGTAGAAGCCCTCGGAATTGAACGCGCCCGTCAAAGGGCTGAGTCCGCTGATCTACGCATCATATTGTTATCTGATAGGAACGATATACCATCTGTTGATCCAATGGGGGATGATATCGTCTTGGTGACCAAGGCAGACCTTAATGAAGACGCCGACGTATCTGTTGTAAGTGGGGCCGGTCTCGATCACCTGATCATGAGCGTCGCATCGATATTCGAGGCAAGAGCATCCGACTCAGGCGTGGCAATCCGCGACCGCCACCGAACGGCCATGCAGTCTGCAGTTAAATCACTCACACACGCTAAATTGCAGCTTACAACCGCTCCAGAACTTGCCGAGATCATCGCGGAAGATCTTCGATCAGCTGTGCGCGCACTTGACGCCCTTGTCGGACGTGTCGATGTAGAGCATATCCTCGACGAAATCTTTTCGAGTTTTTGTATCGGCAAATAGGGATGTTTCACGTGAAACACTGGGACACAGATGTGATTGTCGTTGGTGGCGGCCATGCTGGCGCAGACGCCGCCCATGCTGCTGCCCGTCGCGGCGCTCGTGTGGTTTTGGTGACTCTGACGCGCGACGGCATCGGTGTCATGTCCTGTAACCCAGCAATCGGCGGGCTTGGAAAAGGGCACCTGGTGCGCGAGATTGATGCGCTAGACGGTGTCATGGGCCGAGTAGCCGACAAGGCAGGCATCCAGTTCCGGCTTTTGAACCGAAGGAAAGGCCCAGCAGTGCAGGGCCCGCGCGCGCAAGCGGACCGCGCGATCTATAAGCGCGAAATGCTCACTGAGATCGCGTCACACCCCCTCATTCAAATCGTTGAAGGCGAAGTCACAGACTTCCAAGTGGCCGGTGAAACGGTCGTCGGCATAGCCTTGTCAGACGGCACAAAGATTTCAGCGCCTTCGACAGTCCTTACAACTGGAACCTTTCTGCGCGGGATCATCCATATCGGCAATGAAACGCGTCCGGGTGGCCGCATCGGTGACAAGCCGTCCATTCGCCTGGCAGAGCGTATCGACAGCTTCAATCTGCCCCTCGGCCGGCTGAAAACCGGCACGCCCCCAAGAATCAAGTCGTCCAGTATCAACTGGGAGATTTTGGAAGAGCAGCCCGGGGATGAAACGCCGATACTGTTCTCCTTCCTTTCAACGAAGGCGCAGACCCGGCAAGTCTCGTGCGGCATCACCCATACGAATGAGAAAACCCATCAGATAATCCGCGATAATCTCAATAAATCTGCGATGTATGGTGGCCAGATTGATGGTGTCGGCCCCCGATACTGCCCGTCCATCGAAGACAAGGTTGTTCGCTTCGCCGATAAGCAGTCGCACCAGATATTTCTCGAGCCGGAAAGCCTCACCAGCGATCTTGTTTACCCTAACGGCATATCAACGTCGCTCCCAGAAAGTGTTCAGCATGAGTATGTTCACTCAATCAAGGGTCTTGAAGCAGCGGAAATCGTCCAGCCAGGCTACGCAATCGAATACGATTATGTTGATCCCCGCGCGCTTAACGACACGTTGCGTGTCAAGGACGTCCCGGGTCTTTACCTCGCCGGTCAGATCAATGGCACGACAGGATATGAAGAGGCGGCGGCGCAAGGGTTGGTGGCTGGGCTCAATGCCGCTGGTGCCGCATTGGGGCTGGATCAAGTCACCTTCGGGCGAGAAACCTCGTATATTGGCGTTATGGTGGACGATCTCATTACGCGTGGCGTGACCGAGCCCTATAGAATGTTCACTTCCCGTGCTGAGTTCCGCCTTTCGTTGCGCGCGGACAATGCAGATCAACGGCTTACGCCTCTTGGATTGGCGGCCGGGTGTGTTTCGGATGCCCGCAAAGAAGCCTTTACTCATAAGATGGAGCGGTTGGATGCTGGTAAGGCGCGTCTCGCGGAAATAACGATAACCGCGTCAGAAGCCGCAAAGTCTGGCATTCGGATCGCGGAAGATGGCGCGCGCCGGTCCGGGTTGGACCTGTTGTCCTTCGCGGATGTCGATTTCGCCGATGTTGCAAGGTTGCGTCCGGAAATCAGAGATATTGACGGCGAAACCCAAGAACAAATCAAGCGTGACGCGCTCTACGCCAATTATATTGAACGCCAGCGTCGCGACGTCGAAGCCCTAAAGAAGGACGAGGCGCAGGCAATCCCGGTCGATTTCGACTATACAGTTCTTTCGGGCCTGTCGAACGAGTTGCGCCAAAAGCTTATAGCGGTTCGCCCGGGTACGCTTGGGCAGGCGGGACGAGTTGAGGGCGTTACCCCAGCCGCCCTGACTCTTATCCTTGCTAAACTGCGTCAGAACCAAAGACGTAGCGCATGAACGATTTCAGGGCTGAGTTCGCCCAGCACTTCGATGTTTCACGTGAAACACTCGAAAAGCTCGAGTTATATGAGGCGCTGCTGCGCAAATGGACAAAGCGCATTAATCTCGTGGCTCCTGGGACGCTTGACGCCTTATGGCAAAGGCACTTTACAGATTCTGCCCAAATTCTCAGACTTGCGGCCGCGTCGGCCTCATCTTGGGCTGATCTTGGAAGTGGGGGCGGCTTTCCAGGCGCCATCATTGCCATTCTCGCAAGTTCGACCGGGCAAGGCATTCAAATGACGCTGATCGAATCCGACCAAAGAAAGGCTGCCTTTTTGCGCGCCGTTGCTCGCGAAACCAAAACACCTTTTTCCGTCATCGCCGAGCGTATCGAGACGTCCGAACCCGTGGGCGCAGATGTCGTGACGGCCCGGGCCTTGGCGCCTTTGGACACGCTTTTGGGTTATGTGGTCCGGCACGTTGCAGCAAATGGCACCGCGCTACTTCCAAAGGGCGCGAATGCCGTATCCGAGCTTGAAAAGGCCCGGAAAACATGGTCCTTCACATGTGAAAGCACCCAAAGCATGACGGACCCACAGGCCGCCATTCTAAAGATCGGAGAAATCCAGCGTGTCTGATCCCACCCGTCCTGTTGGCCCTCGTATTATCTCAGTCGTGAACCAGAAAGGTGGCGTTGGCAAAACAACAACGACGATAAATCTCGGCGCCGCATTGGCCGACGAGGGCTTTAATGTGCTCATAGTTGACCTTGATCCTCAGGGAAACGCCTCCACTGGTTTGGGCGTTGACCTAAGTGAGCGCGCAACAACCACCTACGACCTTCTGCTAGAGGACGCCCCGCTTCAGCACGTCATCCGCGCCACAAATGTTGAAGGTCTTGTCATTGCACCGGCAACCACTGACCTCAGTTCTGCAGATATTGAGATGATGTCGATTGAAAAGCGCAGCTTTCTGTTGCACGACGCCCTCAGGCAGCCCGCGATTGATGCATTTGCTTTGGATTTTGTGCTAATTGACTGCCCACCGTCCCTCAGTCTTCTGACGGTAAACGCTATGGTCGCATCTCATTCGGTGCTTGTTCCGCTGCAAAGCGAGTTCTTTGCCTTGGAGGGCTTGTCCCAGCTTATGCTGACCATTCGAGAAGTGCGACAAACCGCAAATCCACATCTGCGGATCGAAGGTGTGCTTTTGACGATGTATGACCGCCGCAACAACCTGAGCCAGCAGGTTGAAGCGGATGCCAGAGACGCCTTGGGTGAACTGGTTTTTAAGACAGTTGTGCCACGAAACGTCCGTGTCTCCGAGGCACCATCTTATGCGATGCCTGTTATTTCTTATGATCCGGCGTCAAAAGGCAGCCAAGCCTATCGCGCTTTGGCACAAGAAATGGTAGAGAAGTTAGAAGAAACCACACCATAGGGTATGAACATGGCGCAAGCGAAACAGGAACGCAGAGGATTGGGTCGCGGACTTTCCGCTTTGATGGCGGACGTTGATACGACGGCGCCGCAACCCACAGCGGACACGCCTCGTCGGGCGGAAACCTTTATTTCGGTTGATCGCATCAGCCCAAACCCTGATCAGCCACGCCGCACATTCACAGAAGCCGCATTGGCAGAGCTCACTTCGTCTTTGCGCGAAAAAGGTGTAATCCAGCCGTTGATCCTGCGCCGGGATCCGTCTGATGTGGAGCGCTATCAAATCGTCGCTGGTGAACGCCGCTGGCGCGCTGCCCAGCGCGCGCAGCTTCACGAAGTTCCTGCGATCGTGCGTGATCTGGACGACACCGAAGTCCTTGAGTTGGCCATTATCGAAAACATTCAGCGGGCCGATCTGAACGCCATCGAAGAAGCAGCTGGATACCGACAGCTCATGGACCGCTTCGGGCATACTCAGGAAAAGCTGGCCGAAGCCCTTGGCAAAAGCCGCAGCCACATTGCCAACCTTCTCCGCCTTCTAAGCCTGCCGGAAAGCGTGATAGAATTTGTCCGGTCCGGTGACCTCAGTGCTGGCCATGCCCGTGCGCTTGTCACGTCCGAAGACCCTGCAGGCTTGGCGGCAAAGGTCATAAAACAAGGCCTGTCTGTCCGCCAAACCGAGGCCTTGGCAAAAAAGACCGGGGCCTTGAAGCCAACTAACATCAACGACTCTCCAATCAAGGACGCCGATACGAAGGCCCTGGAAAAAGACGTGGCGGCCGCGCTTGGAATGAAAGTCACGATCGCCCACCCTCCTGGATCCGAAGGCGGCGTCATGACAATCAAGTACAGCGACCTGGATCAGTTGGACGAGCTGTGCCGAAAGCTCTCAGTCACAACCGGCGCGGGCAAAGTCTAAGCCAGAAGTTCCCGAAGGATAGCGTTCAGCAGGGGCCGTCCTGCTTCTGTCAGCGACACCCGATCGTCGGTAGCTGAAAGCAGATGGCTATCCGTTAACTCATTGATATAATTGATCTTCTCACGACTAAGAGACAAGCTTCGTGGATCAATGCCTTCCCGCAACCGCAACCCCATCATAACCGCCTCTTCGCGAACCTCCGTCTTACTCAACGCACTTCGCGTCTCGGAGCCCTCACCCTTGCGAACCGCGGCCAGCCAGGCCCCCGGAGCTTTGGGCGCCTCGGTCGCATATCGAACACCGCCAATCGTAAGTCGTCCGTGCGCGCCCGGCCCAATCCCGGCCCAGTCACCATTCTTCCAATAAATCAGATTGTGCCGGGACTCCGCCCCCGGAACGGCATGGTTCGACGTCTCATACCCAACCAAACCCGCATCACCCGTCATGTCCTGCGTCAGGGAATACATATCCGCGGACACATCCTCATCCGGCAAACCACGCAACCCTCCTCGGGCAAACCGCTCCGCAAAAGCAGTCCCCGGTTCGACGGTCAGTTGATAAAGAGACACATGATCGGCAGCCAACTCCAAAGCCTGCCCAAGCTCCGATCTCCAGCCATCCAAACTCTGGTTCTGCCGCGCATAAATCAAATCAAACGAAACCCGCTCAAAATTCCTTCTCGCAACGTCAAACGCGCGTCGCCCTTCCTCGGCACTGTGAAGCCGGCCCAACGCTTTCAAATCCGGATCATTCAAAGCCTGAAGTCCTACCGAGACGCGATTGATCCCTGCCTCCCTAAAGGCCCGAAACTTACCGGCTTCGACAGAAGTCGGGTTCGCCTCAAGCGTGATTTCCATATTATTGGAAGGTCGCCAAATAGATCGCGCCGAGGACAGGATCGCATCAACCGTTTCCGGAGCCATCAGACTAGGCGTCCCGCCCCCAAAGAAAACGCTGTCCAGAACCCGCCCTTCCGTCTCGGCTCCAAGACGCCTGATTTCGCTTAAATATGCACTAACCCAAGCGGAATGGTCAATTTTCGCCGCCACATGACTGTTGAAATCGCAATAAGGGCACTTCGCCTGACAAAACGGCCAATGGACATACAGTCCAAAGCCTGGCCGCTCATCCATCGCCAAAAACAGCCTTCAACTTGGCAAAGGCATCCGCGCGGTGGCTGATCTTGTTTTTCTTCCAGCGATCCATTTCGCCAAACGTAATGTCATAGCCGTCCGGCTGGAAAATCGGATCATACCCATGGCCCTGATCGCCGCGCATCGGCCAGACAACCTGGCCTTCCATGGTTCCCGCAAAAACCTCATCATGCCCATCCGGCCAGGCCAAAACAAACGTGCAACAAAACCGAGCCGTGCGGGGCAGGGGCGCTTTGATCGCTTCCAACGCCTCATGGCTCCGCGTCATTGCCATCACAAAATCCCGGCCATCCGGCGTTTCAGCCCAGTCCGCAGTATAAACCCCCGGCTGGCCGTCCAAAGCATCAATCTCAATCCCGGAATCATCTGCCAAAGCCGGTAGCCCCGTCGCCGAAACCGCCGCATGTGCCTTCAGGCGGGCATTCTCAACAAACGTCGTCCCGGTTTCTTCCGGCTCGGGCAGACCTTTCTCCGCCGCGCCCACAACAGAAATCCCAAACTCGGAAATCAGATCAGCGATCTCCTCAAGCTTGCCTGCGTTATGCGTCGCCACCAAAAGCGTCTTGCCGTCGAACTTCCGCATTAGGTCGTTGCACCCGTTTGCGCAGATACCAACCCATCGCGCCCGATCTCTGCCAGATCGATCAGTGTCGTCATCTCGTCTCGGGAAAAGGTAGACCCCTCGGCAGACATCTGGATCTCAATCAACTTACCGCGTCCCGTCATCACAAAGTTGCCATCGACACCCGCTTCGCTGTCTTCCGGATAGTCCAGATCAAGCACAGGCTGGCCCGCATAAACACCACAAGACACCGCGGCAACGTGATCAATAATAGGATCGCTCGTCACCATTCCGGCCTTCATCAGCTTGTTTACAGCCAGCCTCAGCGCAACCCATCCACCCGTGATCGATGCACAGCGTGTCCCGCCATCGGCCTGAATGACATCGCAATCGACCAAAATCTGACGTTCACCAAGGGCAGGGCGGTCAATACAGGCCCGAAGTGAGCGACCGATAAGGCGTTGAATTTCCTGAGTTCTTCCGCTCTGTCCACGCTTGGCTTCACGATTCATTCGCGAATGCGTCGCACGAGGCAGCATTCCGTATTCTGCCGTCACCCAGCCAAGCCCGGTGTTTTTCATCCAGTGAGGCACACGCTCATCAATCGTTGCGGTGCAAAGAACGTGGGTATCGCCGCAACGGATCATGCAGGATCCCTCGGCATGTCTGGTCACATCCGTTTCAATAGTAACGGGCCGCATTTCATTGATAGCTCGACCTGACGGGCGCATATGTATTCCTTCCAAAGGTTGAGCGAGGTTGATAGTCGCGCATGCCCGCACCATCAACCCCGATTGACCTTCGCCCCCGCTTGCCTTTAATTGCACAGCCCCCAAAGAAACGGTTCAAGATGAGTGATTCCGGAAAACTTCTAGCAAGCATGAACGACCGCTCGCGCGAAGTGTTTCGTCGTGTGGTCGAAGGCTTTCTCGAAACGGGTGGTCCGGTGGGGTCCCGCACGCTGACGCGTGAGATGTCCGAGAAGGTCAGCGCAGCCACAATCCGCAATGTCATGCAGGACCTCGAGTATCTTGGCCTGTTGAATTCACCGCACATCTCGGCTGGTAGGATCCCGACGCAGCAGGGTCTGCGTATGTTTGTTGACGGTATTCTGGAGGTGGGGGATCTAAGCGCCGAAGATCGCGGTGCTATCGAAGGATCGCTTGGCTCGAATGACGCCGACGTGACGTCGCTTCTTGATCGCGTCGGCTCTGCGCTCTCTGGCGCAACGCATGGTGCCAGCCTTGTTCTCGCGCCCAAGCACGAAGCCCCGATCAAGCACATCGAATTTGTCAGCCTTGCGCTTGACCGCGCCTTGGTTGTCCTTGTTTTTGGTGACGGTCACGTAGAGAACCGCGTTTTCGCCCCGCCGCCCGGACAGACGCCAAGCTCCATGCGCGAGGCCGCGAATTTCCTGAATTCCATCGTTGAAGGCCACACACTCAGCGAGTTGGGCGCAGTTATCTCCCGTGAGATTGCGAAACATCGGCAAGAACTCGACAGCGCCGCGCGCGATCTGGTCGAAAACGGTCAGGCTTTTTGGGAGAATGAAGGACAGACATATGAGAGATTGATCGTGCGGGGGCGCTCGAATCTCATAGAAGGCGCCGGTCAGGAAGAAGAGCTTGAGCGCATCCGATCGCTATTTGATGACCTTGAGCGCAAGCGCGATATTGCCGAATTCCTTGATCTGACCGAAGACGGCGAAGGTGTGCGCATTTTTATTGGCTCCGAGAACAAGCTTTTTTCACTTTCGGGTTCATCTTTGGTCGTCTCTCCATATATGAACGCGGACCGAAAGGTGATCGGTGCGGTCGGTGTGATCGGCCCAACGCGGCTGAACTACGGACGCATCGTTCCAATTGTTGACTACACGGCCCAATTGGTTGGCCGCATGATTTCTGATCGAGGGCAAGGATGAACGACGAAGACGCAAAGAAACCGGCGGCAGACGAAGATCTGATCGACATCGACAGCCCCGAAGCGTTGGAAGACCCGGATATCGACGAACGTTTCGCCGAGCTTGAGGCCGAACGCGATGAATTCAAAGACAAATTCATGCGTGCACTTGCGGATGCCGAAAACTCACGCAAACGCTCCGAGCGTGACCGTCGTGAAGCCGAACAATACGGTGGCTCCCGCCTTGCACGGGACCTTCTGCCGGTATTCGACAACATGCGCCGCGCAATTGACGCCATCCCCGAGGAAAGCCGCGAGACCAACAGGGCCGTTATCGAAGGCGTCGAGCTTACAATGCGCGAGTTGATCAGCGTCTTCAAGAAACACGGAATCGAGCCGATTTCCCCCGAAGTCGGTGACCGTTTCGACCCGCAACATCACGAAGCGATGTTCGAAGCCCCGCTGCCAGGCACAAAAGCCGGGGACATCATCCAGGTCTCGGCGGACGGCTTCATGCTTCACGACCGCCTCTTGCGCCCCGCGAAGGTCGGCGTCAGCTCGACCCCCGGCTAGTCAGCTCGGCTTTCAGGTCATACAGCGCCTGCAACGCTTCCCGAGGGGTCATCTCGTCGGGCAGCATTTCCGCCAGCTTAGTCTCTAATTCAGAGGTTTTCGCCGGTTTCGGTGCCGAAGCAACAGGTGTCGCGGCGAACAACGGCAGATCGTCAATCAACGCCTTCGCCCCCGGACCGCCTTCGCGCTCACCCTTCTCAAGTGCCTCCAAAACGACCCGTGCCCGCTCAACAACTGCGGCTGGCAACCCCGCCAGCTTCGCAACCTGCACCCCATAGCTCCGATCCGCCGCGCCGCGCCGCACCTCGTGCAAGAAAATCACATCCCCGTCCCATTCCTTTACCGCAACGGTCGCATTTTCCACGCCATCCAGCTTGTCCGCCAACTGTGTCATCTCATGATAATGCGTCGCAAAAAGCGCCCGGCAGGCATTCACGTCATGCAAATGCTCAAGCGTCGCCCATGCGATGCTCAACCCGTCATACGTCGCAGTTCCTCGCCCAATCTCATCGAGAATGACCAGCGCCCGCGTGTCTGCCTGGTTGAGGATCGCGGCTGTTTCAACCATCTCAACCATAAAAGTGGACCGCCCCCGCGCCAGATCATCCGCCGCCCCGACGCGACTGAAAAGCTGACTAACAAGGCCGATATGCGCCGATTTCGCCGGAACAAAGCTCCCGGCCTGCGCCAGAAGCGCGATCAATGCGTTCTGCCGCAAAAACGTCGACTTACCTGCCATGTTCGGTCCGGTCAGCAACCAGATGGATCCATCATCCCGCCCAGACAGATCACAATCATTCGCAATAAAGGGCGCGCCCTCCGCCTTTAACGCGCGCTCAACAACAGGATGCCGTCCGCCCGAAACCTCAAAAGCGTGACTATCATCAACCACCGGACGCGCCCAATTTTCCGTTTGCGAAAGGGCAGCCCAAGCACAGGTAACGTCCATCTCGGACAGCGCGCGCGCGCAGTCGCCAAGCGGCCCAGAAACGGCCAGAACAGCGCCAACCAGCCTGTCATAGAGACGCTTTTCAATCTCCAGCGCGCGCCCGCCCGCATTGAGGATCTTCGTTTCCATCTCCGACAGATCAACCGTCGTGAACCGAACAGCATTCGCCGTTGTCTGACGATGAATGAATTTCTCGGACAACGGCGGCGCAAGCATCTTCTCTGCATGTGTAGCCGTCGTCTCGATAAAATAGCCCAGCACGTTGTTGTGCTTGATCTTCAGCGCAGCGATTCCCGTCTCGGAAATATAGTCCGCCTGATATCCCGCAATCACGCCGCGCCCTTCATCGCGAAGCGTCCTTGCCTCATCAAGATCCGCATCAAAGCCCGCCGCAATAAACCCGCCATCTCGCGCCAAAAGCGGAGGCTCAGCAACAAGAGCGTCCTCAAGCAGGTCGGACAGGTCGTCAAAACCAAGCAATGAATTGCTCAGCTTAGTGACTAATTCAGGGACATTGTCAGGCAGGGCCTCAGAAATCACCGCAGCTTGCCCGATGGCATTGCGTATCGCCGCAAGGTCACGCGGCCCACCTCGATCCAGCGACAATCGGCTCAGCGCCCGATCCACATCTGGACAGCGCCTCAATGCCTCCCGAAGAGTCTCGCGGAAATCTACATTTTCAACTGCGTAGGCGACGGCATCATGGCGTGACGTGATCACAGACAGGTCTTGTGAAGGAGATGAAATCCGTCGCTCTAACAGACGCCCGCCACCTGCCGTCACTGTCCGATCAATTGCTGCCAGCAATGATCCCTCGCGGCCGCCCGAAAGCGCCTGCGTTAACTCAAGATTGCGCCGCGTTGCTGCGTCGATCTGCAACGTGCCGCCGCTGACTTCCCGCACGGGTGGGCGCAAAAGCGGCAGCTTTCCCTTCTGGGTCAGATCAAGGTAGTCGATGATCGCGCCCATTGCCGCAATTTCTGCGCGCCCAAAGGCCCCAAAAGCATCAAGGCTTTCCACCTCGAATAACCCGGTTAGGCGTTTCAAAGCAGACTGACTGTCAAAACTACCGCCTGCAAGAGGTGTCACAGACGCACCCATTTCAGTCACTAAATCAGCGAATTCCACCTCTTTAGTGTCAGAAACAAGCACTTCACGCGGCAATAGCCTTGCAAGCTCAGGCCCGAATTGTTCGACACTGGTCGCCAACACGCGTAACTCGCCCGTTGAAATATCGACCCATGCAATCGCAGCGTCCCCACGAACCTCACTCAGCGCCGCCAAAAAGTTATGCCGTCGCGCCTCCAGCAGCGTTTCCTCGGTCAGCGTGCCCGGCGTCACCAACCGAACAACCCCACGTTTTACGACTGATTTCGAGCCGCGCTTTTTTGCTTCCGCCGGGCTTTCCAGTTGTTCACAAACCGCAACGCGAAACCCCTTGCGGATCAGCGTCAACAAATACCCCTCAGCCGCGTGAAAAGGCACTCCACACATGGCGATGTCTTCGCCAAGGTGTTTTCCTCGCTTCGTAAGGGCGATATCCAGCGCTTCCGCTGCCGCAACCGCGTCATCGAAGAACAGCTCATAAAAGTCGCCCATTCGGTAAAACAGCAGTGCGCCCGGATGATCGGCCTTAATCTCAAGATACTGCGCCATCATCGGAGTGACGGCGGCATTCGCAACGGTCAAAGGATCACTCCCCCCAGAGAGTTTTAACAGAATCTAAACGTCCATGCCGCCGGGCGAAAGCCGAAATCAAGCGTCTTGCTCCTGCTGGCGCAAACCGTAAGGTGGCACGCTCAGGGGAGGACGACGAATGCCGAGACAACGCTTCACACGCGAAGACGCACTGAACTTTCATATGCACCCGACACCGGGCAAATTCGAAATTCAGCCCACTGTTCCCATGACGACCCAGCGCGATCTGTCGCTCGCCTATTCCCCTGGCGTTGCGGTGCCTTGCGAGGACATCGCAGCCAACCCCGGTCTGGCTTACGATTATACGAACAAAGGTAATCTCGTCGCCGTTATCTCCAATGGCACCGCCGTTCTGGGCCTTGGCAACCTTGGTGCGCTCGGATCCAAGCCCGTGATGGAAGGCAAGGCCGTCCTGTTCAAGCGTTTCGCGGACGTGAACTCTATCGACATCGAACTCGACACCGAAGACGTCGACGCCTTTTGCAACGCTGTTCGCCTTATGGGCCCGACATTCGGCGGTATTAACCTTGAAGACATCAAGGCACCCGAGTGTTTCATCATCGAACAGCGCCTCAAAGAAGAGATGGACATCCCCGTCTTCCACGATGACCAGCACGGCACAGCTGTCATCTGCGCCGCAGGCCTGATCAACGCGCTTCATATCTCCGGCAAAAACATCGAAGACGTCAAAATCGTCCTGAACGGAGCCGGAGCCGCCGGCATTGCCTGTATTGAACTCCTTAAACGCATGGGAGCGCGGCACGAAAACTGCATCGTCTGCGATACCAAGGGCGTGATTTATCAAGGCCGCACCGATGGCATGAACCAATGGAAGTCCGCCCACGCCATCACCACGGACCTTCGCTCGCTCGAAGACGCGATGGCCGGTGCCGATGTCTTCCTCGGCGTCAGCGCGAAAGGCGCCGTCACTCCCGCGATGGTCGAAAGCATGGCCCCCAATCCGGTTATTTTCGCCATGGCCAACCCCGACCCCGAGATCACACCCGAAGAAGCTCACGACATCCGCGAAGACGCCATCGTCGCCACCGGTCGCTCGGACTATCCGAACCAGGTCAACAACGTCCTCGGCTTCCCCTACCTGTTCCGCGGCGCGCTCGACATCCATGCGCGCGCGATCAACGACGAAATGAAAATAGCCTGCGCCGAAGCCCTCGCCGGTCTCGCCCGCGAAGATGTCCCCGATGAGGTCGCCATGGCCTACGGTCGCAAACTGACCTTCGGTCGCGACTACATCATCCCGACACCCTTCGACCCCCGCCTGATCCACCGCGTTCCGCCCGCCGTCGCCCGCGCAGGGATGGACACCGGCGTCGCCCGTCGCCCGATCGTCGATATGGAGGCTTACGAACTCCAGCTCAAATCCCGCATGGACCCAACTGCCTCAATCCTGCGTTCCATCAACGCCCGCGCCCGTGCCGCCCAATCGCGCATGATTTTCGCCGAAGGAGACGACCCCCGCGTGTTGCGCGCCGCCGTCGCTTATCAGCGCAACGGTTTCGGCCAGGCGCTTGTCGTGGGCCGCGAAGCAGACGTCGCCGCACAGTTGAAAACCGAAGGCCTCGGCGATGCTGTGCCTGAAATCACTGTTGTAAATGCCGCCAACACTGAACACCTCGATACCTATAAATCCTTCCTTTACAACAGACTACAGCGTGCTGGCTTTGACGCCACCGATATCCACCGCCTCGCCGCGCGTGACCGTCACGTCTTTGCATCTCTGATGCTGGCTCACGGCCACGGTGATGCGCTCGTCACCGGAGCCACCCGAAAATCTGCCCACGTCCTCGACCTGATTAACCATGTTTTCGATGCCCGCGCCGAAGACGGCGCCGTCGGTGTAACAGCCCTCCTTCACAAGGGCCGCATCGTCCTGATCGCCGACACTTTGGTCCACGAATGGCCGTCCGACCAAGACCTCGCACAGATCGCAATTCAGGCCTCAAAGGTCGCCCGAGGCCTTGGCCTCGAACCACGCGTCGCGTTCGTCAGCTTCTCAACCTTCGGCTACCCGGTCAGCGAGCGCGCCGAGAAAATGCACCAGGCCCCTAAAGTGCTCGACACAATGAATGTCGACTTCGAATACGAAGGCGAAATGACCGTCGATGTTGCGATGAACATACAGGCACAGGAAAACTACCCGTTCTCCCGCCTGACAGGACCCGCAAACATCCTCGTTGTGCCCGCCCGTCATTCGGCCTCAATCTCGGTCAAACTCATGCAGGAAATGGCAGGCGCCACAGTCATCGGCCCCATCCTCACCGGCGTCGACAAACCGATCCAAATCCTGCCAACCGTCTCAAGCGTCAATGACATCATGAACATGGCGGTGCTCGCCGCCTCAAAGGTGGGCTGATGAAGACCATCTGGTGCCTCGGTTCGATCAATATCGACCTGTTCTACGATGTGCCGCATATCCCCGCGCCGGGTGAGACGCTTGCGGCTACGGGCCACAGCGAAGGCCTTGGCGGCAAAGGCGCAAATCAATCCGTCGCCGCCGCAAAGGCTGGCGCGCCGGTTCACCACATTGGCGCCATCGGTGCAAATTCCGCGTGGGTGATTGAGCGTCTGGAAAGCTTTGGCGTCGACACGACTCACATCGCTCACTCGACTGATCCTACCGGACACGCGATCATCAACGTTGCATCCGATGGTGAAAATGCAATTGTCATCCTTCCCGGAGCGAACCGCAGCCTTGCGGAAGATGGGATCACGGCGGCGCTTTCCAACGCTCAACCGGGCGATCTGTTGCTTTTGCAAAACGAAACGAATCTTCAGCCGGAGACGGCCCAAAAGGCTTCTGAAATCGGCATGCGCGTTCTGTATTCAGCCGCCCCCTTTGACGCCGAAGCGGTCCGCGCCGTTCTGCCTCATATCGACATGCTTCTCTTGAACGAGGTTGAGGCCCAACAACTCGAAAAGGCCCTGGAACAGTCTCTATACGAGCTTCCGATTAAGCATATTGTCATCACGCTTGGGCCAAACGGCGCACGCTGGATTTCGACGCAATCTGGCGACACCATCGACACGCCCGGGATCAAGGTTGATGCCGTCGATACAACGGGTGCGGGTGATACGTTTGCCGGGTATCTCGCGGCGGCCTTGTCGCGTGATTTCACACCATCCGAAGCGATGGCCTTTGCCGGTCGGGCGGCGGCGTTGAAGGTTACGAAAAAGGGGACCGCCGACGCGATCCCCACACTGGCCGAAGTTGAGGCGTTTGACCCCTAGCTGCTTGGCTTGGCGAAAACAGCGTCATCACCCCAAAGCTGCAAGACCTTCTGATCCCGGCGACATCCGTTGCGATAGAACTTATAGGCATTCGCCTTGGTTTTCGGACCGCGACGGGTCAGAACAATCTCGGTTCTCTTATAGTAATTCTGATGGAAGTCATCGGCCGGAGTAAACTCCGATGCATCCAGAATCGGCGTCACGATTGTGCGCCCCAGATCGCGCTGGGCTCGTGCCTTTGCGGACTCGGCTGCCGCCATTTCCTCAGCATTAGAGACGAAAATCGCCGTCCGATAGCTGTCACCACGGTCACAGAACTGGCCGCCCGCATCCGTTGGGTCAACCGACCGGAAAAACGCATAAAGCAGCTGGTCATAGCTGATTTCTTCAGGGTCATATGGAATTTCCACGGCCTCGTAATGTCCGGTGTTTCCACCAGTGACCTGTTTATAGGTCGGGTTGGCCGTTGTGCCGCCCGTAAAGCCAGAAATAACGTCTCCCACGCCCGGCAGACGTTCAAAATCGGCCTCAATGCACCAAAAGCAGCCGCCTGCGAAATAGGCTTTCTCGGTTTCGGCAGCCTTCGCGCTGCCGCACTCAATGGCGACGCCCAGCATAATCAGAACGGCCAAGGCTGGTGCCTTCAGCGATTGTAAAGCGAGTGACATTCCACGATCTCCTTGCGACTTGCCTCACCTTGGCGCGCGGCATGTTCAATCGCAATTCACCCCAGCGTGATGTCGCGGCCTCGTGAGAGTTGTTTCATGTGAAATGTCGGTCTAGCGTCGCTCTTGCAGTCCTAACGATTCCTTAAATGGCAGAACGCATGCACCGACGTAATACCGACGTGATACCGACGTCATACCGACAATGAAAATCGCGATGTGGAGCGGTCCACGGAATCTTTCGACCGCAATGCTCTATGCCTTTGGAAACAGGGAAGAATTCGTCGCTTGGGACGAACCTTTCTATGCGCCGTATCTGAAAGCCACCGGCATCTCACACCCCATGCGGGATGAGGTCCTTTCGGCTCATGAAACCGACGCAAATCTGGTTGCAGATCGTATCCGCCAAGACGTGCCCGATGGAAAAAAACATATATATATGAAGCACATGGGCTTTCACATGTGTGATGGTTTCCCGCTCGACTGGGCGTCGGATTGTGTGAACGTCCATCTCATCCGCCACCCCGCCCGTGTCATTGCAAGCTACTCAGCAAAGCGAATGAATCCCACCCTGCAAGACATTGGATTCCAACAGCAAACCGAGATTTTCGACCGATTTCCGGGACCGGTCATTGATAGCTATGACATCCGCGAAAACCCTGAACGCATGCTCAAAAAGCTCTGTGAAACCATAGGCTTAGACTGGGATTCCCGCATGCTCTCATGGCCAGCAGGACCCAAGCCTTTTGACGGAGCCTGGGCACCGCACTGGTATAAATCTGTCCACGATTCCAATGGCTTCGCCGGAAAAGAAGGCGATCTGCCAGTGCTTTCAGGTCAATCCGCGACTCTTTTGGAGCAGGCTCTTCCGTTCTACAGACGCTTGGAAGCGAAGAAGCTGTAATAATTACAGCCCTTTACTTCTTAAGTCGCCGCTCCCGCGCCGCCAACAGTTTCAGCCGTAGGGCATTCAACTGAATAAAACCCTGCGCATCCTTCTGATCATAAGCCCCGGCATCTTCTTCAAAAGTCACATGTGCTTCCGAATAGAGCGAATGATCCGACCAGCGTGCGATCGTTCGTGCCAAGCCTTTGTAAAGCTTCAGCTTTACAGTTCCCGTCACGTGCTGTTGCGTGTGGTCGATTGCCGCCTGAAGCATCTCGCGCTCTGGCGAAAACCAGAAACCATTGTAGATAAGCTCGGCATATCGCGGCATCAGCTCATCTTTCAAATGCGCCTGTCCGCGATCCAGTGTGATCTGTTCAATCCCACGATGCGCCTCAAGCAAGATCGTCCCGCCCGGCGTTTCATAAATCCCGCGAGATTTCATTCCGACAAACCGCCCTTCGACAAGATCAAGTCGTCCAATGCCGTGCTTCCCACCCAATTCATTCAGTTTTGTCAGAATGTTAGCAGGGGACATCAGGGTTCCATTTATGGAAACCGCGTCGCCCTGTTCAAATCCAATCTCAACAAATTCGGGCTCATTTGGCGCATCTTCCGGATGCACGGTGCGCTGATAAACATAGTCCGGCGCTTCACCCGCAGGGTCTTCAAGCACTTTTCCTTCGGACGAAGTATGCAAAAGATTTGCATCAACACTGAACGGGGCTTCGCCACGCTTATCCTTCGCGATCGGAATCTGATGTTTCTCAGCAAAATCAATGAGTTTTGTCCGGCTAGACAAATCCCAAAGGCGCCATGGCGCAATTACCTTGATATCGGGATTAAGCGCGTAGGCGCTCAACTCAAACCGCACCTGATCGTTTCCTTTTCCCGTCGCGCCATGTGAAATGGCATCCGCTCCGGTTTCCGCCGCGATCTCGACCAAACGCTTTGAAATCAGCGGACGCGCAATTGATGTTCCAAGCAGGTAGAGCCCTTCATACAAGGCGTTGGCGCGGAACATAGGGAAGACGAAATTGCGAACAAACTCTTCGCGAAGGTCCTCGATGAAAATCTCGGAAACGCCAAGCATCTCAGCTTTTTTGCGCGCCGGTTCAAGCTCTTCGCCTTGCCCAAGGTCCGCTGTGAAAGTGACGACTTCACAATCGTATTCGGTCTGAAGCCATTTAAGAATGATCGACGTATCAAGCCCACCTGAGTAGGCCAGTACAACTTTCTTCGGTGCGGACACGATATTTCCCCGGATTTGTGCAGTATCGGCGCGCGTTTACGGTGTTTTTGGAGTGGGAACAAGATGGCGCAAATTGATCT
>JABDQU010000346.1 GCA_013042105.1 Boseongicola sp. | reverse complement strand
GCTGTAGCCAAGGTCGTTGAGCAGATCAAAGGCGCCGCTCGCGACGTCAAAGACAGCGACGAAGTCGCTCAGGTCGGCACGATCTCAGCAAACGGCGAAGCTGCTATCGGTCAGCAAATTGCAGACGCGATGCAGAAAGTTGGAAACGACGGTGTTATCACTGTTGAAGAAAACAAAGGCCTCGAAACAGAAACTGAAGTCGTTGAAGGCATGCAGTTCGACCGTGGCTACCTGTCACCATACTTCGTGACCAACCCTGATAAGATGATCACCGAACTGGAAGACGCGATCATCCTGCTTCACGAGAAGAAACTCTCGTCGCTGCAGCCAATGGTTCCGCTTCTCGAGTCGGTTATCCAGTCGCAAAAGCCGCTTCTCATTATCGCAGAAGACGTCGAAGGCGAGGCTCTGGCCACGCTCGTCGTCAACAAACTGCGCGGTGGTCTGAAGATCGCAGCTGTCAAAGCACCTGGTTTCGGCGATCGCCGCAAATCCATGCTGCAGGACATCGCGATCCTCACCGGTGGTCAGGTCATCTCTGAAGACCTCGGCATGAAGCTTGAGTCGGTTATCCAGTCGCAAAAGCCACTTCTCATCATCGCAGAAGACGTCGAAGGCGAGGCTCTGGCGACGCTCGTCGTCAACAAACTGCGCGGTGGTCTGAAGATCGCTGCTGTCAAAGCACCTGGTTTCGGCGATCGCCGCAAAGCCATGCTCCAGGACATCGCGATCCTCACCGGTGGTCAGGTCATCTCTGAAGACCTCGGCATGAAGCTTGAGTCGGTTACGATGGACATGCTCGGCACAGCCAAGCGCGTCACCATCACCAAAGATGAGACAACCATCATCGACGGTGCTGGCGAGAAAGCCGAAATCGAAGCCCGTGTTTCCCAGATCCGTCAGCAGATCGAAGAGACAACTTCGGACTACGACCGTGAGAAGCTTCAGGAACGTGTTGCGAAACTGGCTGGCGGCGTCGCCGTTATCCGCGTTGGCGGCATGACCGAAGTCGAAGTGAAAGAGCGTAAAGACCGCGTCGATGACGCACTGAACGCGACACGCGCGGCTGTTCAGGAAGGCATCGTTGTAGGCGGTGGTGTTGCTCTGGTTCAGGGCGGCAAAGCACTTGACGGCCTCAAGGGCGACAACAGCGACCAGGATGCCGGTATCGCAATCGTGCGCAAGGCGCTCGAAGCGCCACTGCGTCAGATCGCTGAGAACGCTGGTGTCGACGGTGCTGTTGTAGCTGGCAAAATTCGCGAGAGCGATGATTTGTCGTTTGGCTTCAACGCTCAGACCGAAGAGTACGGCGACCTGTTCAAGTTCGGTGTCATCGACCCGGCCAAGGTTGTCCGCACGGCTCTGGAAGATGCAGCATCCATCGCTGGTCTTCTGATCACGACGGAAGCCATGGTTGCCGACAAGCCCGCCAAAGAAGGCGCGCCTGCAGGTGGCGGCATGCCCGACATGGGCGGCATGGGCGGCATGATGTAATACGCCTCGCCCGGCTTACCGGGCGACGCGGACACATCCGCAAAGACAAGAAGGGTCGCCTTAGGGCGGCCCTTTTTTCTTCGTTCTGACGACAGCGTAGCGTGATCCACAAGCGCCCCTCTTGCGTAAATACCCATGAACACAGACGAGAGGCGTCATGAAACACCTTATCCTTGCTGCTGCGACCAGCCTGCTGGCAACACCCGTCGCCGCAACCCAGTTGACCGGCACCTTCGACTCGATTGATGGTGGCACCTTCGCGATTGAAGACTGGCGCGGCCAACCTGTGCTGGTGGTCAACACAGCGTCATTATGTGGGTTCACGCATCAATATGGTGATCTGCAGGAATTGCAGGACACTTACGCCGACGCGGGCCTTGTGGTTATCGCCGTGCCTTCGGACGACTTTCGTCAGGAGTTGGGGTCCGAAGATGAGGTGAAGGACTTCTGCGAGGTCAATTTCGGCCTGACCATCCCGATGACAACCATCACCCCCGTTCGCGGTAGAAACGCCCACCCTTTCTATCAATCGCTGCGCGCCGCGGGATTCACGCCGAACTGGAATTTCAACAAGGTGCTTTTAAGCCCCCAGGGGGATTTGGTCGGCACGTGGCGGTCCACGACGTCCCCCCTGTCGCACAAGATCACGCGCGAGATTGAAGCGCTTTTGAACTGACGTCGCGCGGCGCAAACGGACGCCAAACTGACCCTGACGCATACGCCCGCCCTATGAGGTTCGGGCTCAAACACCGGGTTGCACCCACCGCCACTTGGGTCAAAAACTTTCGGTGCGACATTTTCGGAAATATTCCGTCCATTTCAGGAAATCTTCTTGCGCGGCGGATCGCTTGCCTCTAAACCTTCGCAGGTGCAGAAAGAGGATATGTTGCAATGCCGCATGATGGATCCGGACCGATGACCGAAACGCTAGTTCTGAATGATCTGCTGGCGCTAACGAAAGCCGCAGTCGAGGCTGTAAATCCCCTGCTGCAAAGGGCCAAGGACGTCGTGCGTGCGCAGGTGACGGACGGCGACCGCGTCAGTGCCACCCTGATCGAGCAAAACCAGACCGCTGCACATGGTCTGGCCTGGGTCGCGACGTATGCCGAATCTCTGCGTCAGATGCAGACCTGGGCCGAGGCGCTGGACGCTGACGGCAAGTTTGGCGAATTGGAGCAGCTAATCCACCAGATCACTTTTGGCGAATACCTCTGGCAGCTTTACGGCGGCATTCCGATGAGTCAGGGCGAAATTATCCGTCTTCAAGACCTTGGTCTGTCGCAGGAAGACCAAAGCGCGCTGATGAACCCAGCCGTCATGACCCTCACGCAGACCGGGAACACACAGGCCGCGCGCCTGCGGCTTGTCGAGATCATGCGCGAACGCAATGCCGAGATCACCGTTGGTGCGACGGGTCTGGATGAAGAACTTGAGATGATCCGCGAGCAATTCCGCCGGTTTGCAAAAGAACGCGTCGAGCCCGATGCCCACGAGTGGCACCTGAAGGACGAATTGATCCCGATGGAGATCATCGACGAACTGGCCGAAATGGGCGTTTTCGGCCTGACGATCCCCGAGGAATACGGCGGCTTTGGTCTGTCGAAAGCCTCAATGTGCGTCGTCTCGGAAGAATTGTCGCGCGGGTATATCGGCGTTGGGTCGCTTGGCACCCGCTCCGAAATCGCAGCCGAACTCATCATCTGCGGTGGCACCGAGGCGCAAAAAGAAAAGTGGCTCCCGGGGCTGGCGTCCGGGGAAATCCTGCCAACGGCGGTCTTCACTGAACCCAACACCGGTTCGGATCTCGGCGCGTTGCGCACGAAGGCGACAAAGGACGGTGAAAACTGGACGATTACCGGCAACAAGACGTGGATCACCCACGCCGCGCGCACACATGTGATGACCGTGCTGGCGCGCTCGGTCGCCGACACAAACGATCACCGCGGCCTGTCGATGTTTCTGGCCGAAAAAACCCCTGGCACGGATGAGGCCCCCTTCCCGGATGCCGGCCTGTCGGGTGGCGAGATCGAGGTTCTCGGCTATCGCGGCATGAAGGAATACACCGTCAACTTCGATGGTTTCGAAGTGAAGGGCGAAAATCTGCTGGGCGACAGCGAAGGTCAGGGTTTCAAGCAGTTGATGCAGACCTTCGAAAGTGCACGCATCCAGACGGCCGCCCGCGCGATTGGCGTGGCGCAATCGGCACTGGATGTGTCGATGCAATACGCCGAAGACCGCAAGCAATTTGGCAAGTCGCTGATCGAGTTCCCTCGTGTAGCGTCAAAGCTGGCGATGATGGCCGTGGAAATCATGGTCGCGCGCCAGCTCACCTATTTCTCCGCCGCCGAAAAAGACAACGACCGGCGCTGTGATCTCGAAGCAGGCATGGCCAAGCTTCTGGGCGCGCGCGTGGCCTGGGCGGCTGCCGACAACGGGTTGCAAATCCACGGCGGCAACGGCTTTGCGCTTGAATACAAGATCAGCCGCATCCTGTGTGACGCGCGCATCCTCAACATCTTTGAAGGGGCCGCAGAAATCCAGGCGCAGGTTATTGCCCGCCGTCTTCTCGCCTGACGCCACGCGCGATCAAATCGACGAACCGCTGCCGCGCTGCCGGCAGTGGACGATCCCCCAACGTGGGCGCGAAATGCTGCCCTAAAAAATGACCCGTAACCGTCAAACCATCCAGAACATCCCTGTCGCTCCCCTCGCCCTGCCCCACCAAGGCAGGCGACAGTGGCAACATGCGGTCTGCCCACTCTCCTGCACCAGCACGCGAGACTGCACGGCCTGATTTTGGCGACACAAACACCAGATTGTCCGAGCGATCCGTCACCGCGCACCGGCCAAGGTCCAGACCGAACCCAAGATCATCCAACAGCGCCAACTCCCAGCGCAAGTAGCCGACCTTCCAGAAATCCCCGTCCCCGATCATATCCAGCACCGACAAAGTGCGCTGATAAAGGTCGGGGTGCGCCTCGCGCTCGGGCAATACAAACGCCAACAAGGCCGTCACCGCATTCAAGGCCGCCAAGGTATCCCGCGCGCCCATAAGGTCGGCGCGACTGCGCAAAGGCTCCACGGTAAACGCCCCGAGATGCTCCTCAAGCCGCGCGCGCCACGCCAGATCAAGCTGCGCCCCCGGCTGCAAGATCGGCGCGATCTTGCGGCTGGTGCCACCACGCACCACACCTGCATGCCGCCCCCGCTCCGAGGTGAAAACATCAATGATCGCGGATGTTTCGCCATGCTTGCGCACGGCCAGTAGCACACCCTCTTCGCGCCAGTCCATCCTTGAACTATCCCCCAGCCACGCGGCCACTTCCAGTCTTCTTCTGTTCCAAAATATCCCGGGGGGAGCCGCCCGAAGGGCGGCGATGGGGCAGAGCCCCTAGTCCAGGCCCGGCTCATCCAGAAGATGCCGCCCCTGCTTGTCCTCAATCTCAATCACCCAGAGGTCTCGATCAAACGAACGCTGCTTGGCGATGCTTGCGTCCACATCCGCCTCATCGCCCGCGACATGCACCACCCACTGGCGCTCACCTGTCATGATGTCGAAAGAGCGATGATAACAACACGCATTGCCGTCCAGCGTGTTCAGCTTCACCATAACAGCCCCTGCCGTGTGGTCGCCCCGTGCCACGACGAAGGCAGGGATATCGGCCAGACGACAGCGCGTCAGATAGGCGGCAACCCAGATTTCCGATCTCAGCCGCGTCGCCATCAATTCCCGTCCGAAAAGTCGAGCCCCATCTCGGAATAGCGCTCTTTCTCTTCCAGCCAGTTCGGGCGCACTTTGATCTGCAGGAAAAGATGCGCCTTGCGCCCCAGAAACTCAGATATCTCTTCGCGCGCAAGCTTGCCGACCGCCTTGATCGTCTCGCCCTTCTTGCCAAGCAAAATGCCCTTATGCCCGTCGCGCATCACGTAAATGATCTGGTCGATCTTCACCGATCCGTCCGGGCGTTCTTCCCAGCCTTCGGTCTCAACCGTCAACTGATACGGCAATTCCTGGTGCAGTCGCAGCGTCAGCTTTTCGCGCGTCATTTCGGCTGCGATCATCCTGAGAGGCAAGTCAGCGATCTGGTCCTCGGGGTAGAGCCACGGCCCTTCGGGAACAGCCTCGGCCAGCCACTTCTTCAAATCATCAACGCCATAGCCCTTTTCAGCCGAGATCATGAAGGTCTCGGTGAACGGGAACTTGGCGTTCATGTCCTCGGTCAGCTTCAACAGCACCGACGCCTCCACCCGGTCGATCTTGTTGATCGCAAGCGCCACGGGCGCCTGGCCGACGCGATCGCCGATGCTTTCAAGGATCGCTTCAACACCCTCGGTGATGCCGCGATGCGCTTCGATCATCAGCACCACGACATCCGCATCCGACGCGCCACTCCAGGCGGCAGCCACCATTGCGCGGTCCAGACGGCGGCGCGGGCGAAAGAGACCGGGTGTGTCCACGAATATGATCTGCGCGTCGCCTTCCATGGCGACACCGCGAATGCGCGCGCGCGTGGTCTGCACCTTATGCGTCACAATCGAGACCTTCGCCCCGACCATCCGATTGAGAAGCGTAGATTTCCCGGCGTTCGGCTCACCGATCAGGGCCACGAACCCGGCGCGTGTGTTTTCTGTGTTGTCTGTCATGCGACTGCCAGTAGTTGATTCGAGCGCCAAGGGCCAGAACAGAGCATATCTAGCGACAATCAAAGACAGAACAACAAGCTCGCCACGGAGTCTCCTTGATCCCGGCACGCGGTCGCCTTTCCGGCGTAGTAGCGTCAAAGTTGTATTTTAAGGAATTTTTAATGGGACTTTTGAGACTCTTATTTGGCCACAGACCCCAGCCACAGAGGCGACCCAAGGTGGCCCCAAAGGCGCACCGTGTGGAGCCGGATCATCCGAAAAAGCCACGACGATACGTCTCACCATCTGGCGCTAAACCTGCACCACGCAAGACGTCGCTGGCGCATCCTGATCCCGCAGCGCCGCAGAACGTCACGCTCCCCTATTGCCGCTATCCCAAACGTGAAGAACGGGCCGAGCGTGCGAAACTGGTTTACCGCCACGCCTGCACCCCCGGCCCGACGATCCTGAAAGGCAGATGCTATGTCATCGACGGCGATACGATCTCGATCAACAGCGTGCCGATCCGCCTTGCCGGCATTGATGCGCCGGAACTGGACCACCCCTATGGACAAGCTTCCAAATGGGCGATGGTCCGGATCACCAAGGGCCAGATTATCACTGCCCGCATTGCGCCCGAGATGAGCTATGACCGCACGGTTGCGATCTGCTGTTTGCCCGACGGACGCGATATCGCGGCGGAACTGGTCAAACAGGGCCTTGCGTTGGATTGGCCGTTGTTCTCGAAAGGGCGCTATCGCCAGTTTGAACCCGACGGAGTTCGGCGCAAGTTATGGATGACGAACAAGCGACAGCCGCCTGTTGCGCGCGGGTAGACGGACGCGTCAAAGCGACGTGAAAAGACCATGCGCTTGCCGTATCTGATTTGACCAACTCAGTTTGGCACTGGCCAAAAGGTCTGCGCCAGCGCCGTTGTTGGAGAGCACCACGAGAGAGGCTGACTTCTCCGGGCATACGTAGAGCGCAGAGGTTGACCCTGCCGTTGCACCATCATGGTAAAGAATGCGTGGGCCGCCGTTCTCTATGCGTATGGATTGCCAGCCAAAGCATTGCGCCGAGGGTTCCAAACTGCCTTTCGGACCCAATCCGAAAAGCGGACTTACAGACCGACGCAGCGCGCGATCCAGCACCGTTTCAGGGGCTTCAAGCGCCTGAAGAACCTGCGTTGCAAAGCGACCAAGATCATTCGCCTTCGACCGCAAGCACCCTGCCGCGCTCATGGCGCGGAACGTCCACGGGACAACGGCGGTTCCTTTGGTGTTTCTTGGCTGCAAAAAGCGCTCACTCTGGTTTTTGTCCAACTCTGCGGTCGTATCTTTCAAACCTAAGGGGCCAATGACCTTTTCATTGAGTAGTTCGCAGAAGGGTTTTCCTTCTGTCATGGCCATTGCCTCGCCCAACAAACCAACGCCGAAGTTTGAATATGCGTGGCGTCGCGCCCGAGGGGCCTTCCAGGACCGGCTGTCCAGCCATGCAAGCAAATCGGATCGGGTGAAATCCGCATAAGGGTCTTCGCCCAAAGGCTTCATCAGGGCCTTCCAGATCGGTATATGGAGCCGAGGCAGGCCACTTGTGTGCGTGGCAAGGCTTTCCGGCGTGATCCGGTCTGGCACGGCAGAAAGCTCGGCTGACATCTGGCGAAGAGGCGCACGCGGATCAACCTTCCCGTCTTCGACGAGAACGCACAGCAGGATGGCCGTAAACACCTTGGTGACCGAGCCAATCTCGAAAATCAGGTCTTCCCATGGTGCCTTGGTTTCATTTGGACCGGCACCGATGATCTGGCTTTCGCCGTTTTGAAAGTACCGTGCGACAGCAACATGCTTAGGCCCCTGATAGGATCTCATCATTCTTCGAAGCTGCTCGCGTGCAGTGTCAAAGTCGGGCGATCTGGCGGGTGCACCCATGAGATCAGCTCAGTGAACGGATTGCGATGAGAGCGGCGTCCGGCCCTTCAACGACGCCGCTGTGTGTGCGAACACCCGCAGCATAAAGCCGACTGGACGACGTGGGGCGTCGGTCTGGTTGAATGTCCCGATGATGTAGGTGTCGCGTTCCGGAGCATAAAAGGCAAAAGACCCGCTGGAACCGGAATGCCCGATCAGTTCGGGGGTGGCGCGAAACAGCGTCATCCAGCGGGGCAGTTTGATCCGCATCAGACCATAGCCATACTGCAGCGGGAAAAAGAGCCGGTTCCACTGGCGCATCTGCGCGTCGTTCTCTGGCCTGAAGAGCTTGCCCTGAAAAAACGCCCGCAAGAAGATCAGCATATCGTCCAAGGTTGAGATAACGCCACCATCCGGCCCCATGCTTGCCAGTATGTGCGGGATCTGAAGGATGTGATCCTTGTGGTAGACCGGAAGCCCCATGTCAGTGCCCGTCATCACGGCCGTGTCCTTCAATCCCAGGGGTTCACAGATGCGGCGTTGCATGGCCTGATCAAAGGTCTGGCCCGTCACCGCTTCAATCACCGCGCCAAGAATTTGGTAGTTGGTGTCTGAATAGTGTGACCGACCACGATCGGGGGCGGCCTGAGGCGGCAACGCACGGGTCATTTGCAACACATCTTCCAGAGTATAACTGCGATCCCTGCCCTGCTTCAGATCAGCCGCCAGATCACCTTCATAGTAGTCAGCCAGACCAGAAGTCTGGTGTAGCAGCTGTCGGATGGTCAGATCGGCACTATAGTCGACGCCCTTGACGACATGCAGGCCCGACAGATCCACGTCAGTCAGAATGCCCTGCACGGTCTGGTTCAGATCAATCCGGCCCTCATCCGCCAGTTGCATGATCAGCGTTGCGGTGAACATCTTCGAGATGCTGGCAATCGGAAAGCGTGCATCTGGGGTGGCCGCCCCGGCGCTGCCTTTGAAATCGATCTGCCTATCGCCAGATTGCACCCTCAGGATTACCGCATGCGTGTTTGCTTTGGCGGATTCTGCATCGATCAGGCGTTGAAGCTGCTCGTTAAGGGACATTGACCCGTGCCTCCTGTCATGATGGCTGGTTAAGCCGTTGAGGTGTCACGCTTGAAGGCAAGCAGAAGACCAATCGCGATGAACCATGCAATTGCGCCAAGTCCAAAGACCGCACCTGCTGTATCGCCGAATGCCGGAATCAGAGTAAGCATTCCGCCCGCACCGGTCAGCAGACCCAGACCAACGGTGATCTTGCCCAAAGTGCGACCGATCAATCCCGCAAGACTGACGAGACCAATCCAGACGCCGCCCGCGATCTCATTGCCGCCGCCAAGGCCCAGCTCAACCGCATGCAGCACCTCCCAAAGCGCGACCGCTCGCTCCATGTCGGTGCTTGCAAGCAGTGCGACGCGCTCGACCGTGACGTTGCCGATCATACCCGCCCCAATAACGAGCGTCGTCCAGATCAAGCCGAACGCACGGGTCACGGCGGCCCAGTCCGGTGTTGCAAGGCGCAAACGTGCATGAACCGCGACGACCAGAACAGTCAGCGCAAGCGCGTTAACGATGTAGATCACCGTATTCCACAGGATCATCAGGCCCGGATTAACCTCAATGAAGGCGACGACGGCATGCGCATCGATATCCGTCGTGCCAAACCCCAAAGGCGCCATCACCGTCACAAGGATGGCAAATCCGAACAGATAGGTTGCAGCGCAACTGAGTCCGGCAAGGCCGCCAAGCGTTTGAAGTTTCATGATCTTACTCCGGTTGATTCTGTGTCAGCGGCGGACTTCCGGGATGGGTCCGTCTGGGATTTGAAGTGCTCCGCCAGTTTGCGAGTCCCTGTTGCGGGTACGGTCATATTCATGGCTCCCGCCGTCAGAAAGAACTGGGCAGGACCCGCAATTCTTTGTGGAGCGACACGTGGCAGCATCCAAAGAGCCATGCGCCGCAGACTATCCGGCAAATGCGTTATGCGGGGTGGTTTGGTCAAGGCTTCAAAGCAAAGTTGGGCGACCTCATCGTGCGTGAACGTTTCTGGCCCCCCGATATCGGCCCAGGACGTCCCGGTCTCAACAGCATCAAAAACGGCCGTGGCAAGGTCCGCGCCATGGATCGGGTTGATCCGAAATTGCCCGGTCCCGAACAACCAAACGCGCCCCGCCTTTGCCATGTTCAGGAAGTCGCCCATGTCCGAAAAGTATCCCGTAGGTGCAATAATTGTCGATTGCAGATCGGCTGCTTGCAGCTTGCGGACAAACGCTGCTTTGGCCGCAACAAGCGGGACATGTTCCATCCGGTCGGCGTTCAGAACATGAACAAAGGCGAAGTGGGCAACATGGCTGCGCAACGCCTCTTCAAGGAGGTTCACGTTGGCCTGATAATCGACGTCCCAGTATCCGAGACCATCCGCCTGACGCGTGATGCCCAAAGCCGAGACAACCAGATCGATCCCGCTCATCGTTCCATGCAGCGTTTCAGGCGCAGTGACTTCAGCCTTGATGATGGCATCGGCAACCAGATCCGTCCGAGCACTTTTCTTGCGCACAAGCGCCGTGACGTGCCAGCCCCGACGCCGGTATTCAGCACAAAGATAACGGCCGAGATAGCCTGTTGCACCGGCGATAAGAACGCGTTTCACGGCTCGGTTCTCCTTTCCCGGGTGACTTGCGATGCGTGCGCGCAGCAATTGGTGAGGCCTATGCCGCGCCGCCGATGCGTTGCCACCGGGCGCTCGCCTTCCAACAGACCCACGTTCTTCAACAGACCTTCGGGCCTTCGGTGCCGAGGTGAATGCTCTGGACAAGCCGCCCCCGTCAGCAGGTCATGAAGCGCCTCAAAACGGCGCGCGCGCAGGTATAGTATTTCAGCCATGATCACACCTCAGCCAACGACCCGGTGGCCACGACCACGCATGCATTCCAGAACGATTGACTCGCGTCGCTCGCTTGCGCTCACCGCACCCGCGACGCCACCCGCAAGCGCACCCGCAATGGCCCCACCCAAAGCATCGCCGTCGTCGTCAAGCCCGCCAAGTGCTGCGCCCGCGCCAGCCCCCAGAACGGTTGCGCCGAGGGTTTCCTGATCGAATTGGGTCTGGTTGCGCGCCAAGGTCTGGCATGCGGCCAGATCCACGCGGTAGGCCGGTGTCGGCTCGCCATCGAGGATGGGATGGTGGTTTGCGCCGTTTTCTGTGCAGCCAGCGATCAGTGATGCTGCAATCGTTGCAAAAATTATGGGTTTCAAGGTGCTTTCCTTCATTTGAAAACATGCGTTCTGTGCGCGCTGATGAATTTGCGCGGGCGCATTCGGTGGATTTTTGAGGTGTATTGCTGCGTGAGTGGTCAGGAAGGACCAGCGCGAATGGCGTGTTCGTTCTCTGGTGTCAGACGAAACCGGTCTCGATATTCGCCCGCCGACACGCCAAGATGGCGTTGAAACGCCCGGCGCATCCGCTCGGCACTTAGAAAGCCGGACTGCAGGGCCACTTGATCGATACTCTGCTCTGTAGCTTCCAACGAGACACGCGCAACTTGCACACGTGCGGTTTCCACGTAGGCCGCAGGGGTCACGCCAGTCTCATCCTTGAACCTACGCGCGAAAGTGCGTTCCGACAGGCCCGCCATTGCCGCAAGGCCCGTCACCGTCAAAGGCTCAGCCGGGTTATTCAGGATATAATCCAGGGCAGCATTGATGGCCGGGTCTTCGGCTTTCTGCGCCACCAGATGGGCGCTGAACTGAGACTGCCCACCGGGGCGCATCATATACATCACGTTGTAGCGGGCCACATGCAGCGCAATGTCATGCCCCCAATCCATTTCGACCAGGGCCAGTGCAAGGTCCATCCCAGCCGTCACGCCTGCCGACGTCCAGACATTCCCGTCCCGCACAAAGATCGCGTCGCGATCGACGGTGACCTTTGGATAGCGCTCCGCAAGGATCGGGCACCACCACCAATGGGTGCTGGCGCGCTTGCCATCCAATAACCCGGCTTCGGCAAGGATCATGGCGCCTGTGCAGATTGAAACGATGCGTCGGGCGCGCTGAGAGGCTGTGCGAACATAGTCCAACAATTGCTGATTTTCGAGCGCCGAAGTCGTGCCGTGCCCACCCGACACTATCAATGTGTCAATCTCAGTTATGTCGTTCATTGCATCTGCGAACGCCATCTGGGCATCGATGGTCAGACCCGAGGTCGTTCCAACAGGGCCCGCCTTGGCCGCAACGACGGTGACGTCATAGGGCGCAGGCCCTTCAGGCAGGAAATACTTGCTTCCCGTCAGAATTTCGAGCGGCCCTACCACGTCGAGAATATGCGCATCAGGGTAAGTCACCATGACGATTTTGCGTTGGCGCTGCCCTGTCAGATTGTCGTGTCTATGTGTCATGGTCAGACACTAAGCGATTCCAAGGGATGTCTGTTAGGACAAATACCCCACGATTTCTGCCAGTTTTGGTTTCACCTCGTCGCCCTGCCCGAAAGCGCGGGGCCCCGTGCTTTCTTGGCTGTGGCAACCAAGATGCCACCCAGGTCTTGGAGGAGTGCGCGCGATGCTGCCATCAGCCACATCACGCCCGAACGCCCGCCTTAGAACGGACGCTCATACATGAAGCTTAGTTCGTCGCGGGAGTCGCCGCCGACGACCTCGCGGGCGACGCGGGCCGAAAACTCGGCTTTGCCGTCGTCGGACCGGGATGACCACTCGATCTCAAGCCCGCCGCCGCAGTCTGTGTCACTTGCGTCCGCGCGGATCGTTTCGCACAAGACGCTTGGCGCAACGCTGAGCTGGCGTCGCGAAATGCCAAAGCGGTCCGCCTCGCCTGCAAAGACAATTTCGGGCCGGAAACGGATGACGCCCAGTGCGACGCTACCGACCGACACGACATCATTTGTGGTTGCAAACGTAGAGATCGAAGTGACATCGGCGTCCCCGACCGAGGCCACACCGTAAGCCAGGCTCAGCTCGGGAAAGAGCGTAAACCGGCGGTAGTCGCGCTGCCCACTCAAAGCGAGACCGACTTGCACGGACGCTGTGTTATAGCTGCCGTCGACGTCCAGAGCGTCATTACCAAGATCGAGCGTATTGCGCCCGAACCCAAGGGTCACAAATCCATCCCAGTATAGATTCGTCGCAAGCTGATCGACAAAATAGGCACCCGCATTCAGTCCGAAACCAGTGCGATTGCCGGTAAAGTCGTCCTCAATATCCGAGCGTTTGGCCGAGGCGCCGATAAACAGACCTCTGAGCACATCGTCGCCAACAAGCCCTTCCCAGGCAACACGGCCATTCAAGGTCGCGGTGACGTCGTCGTCCTCATGTCGGGTGAACGAAAGCTCGCCGAAAGCCAGACGGCGGCTGGTGCCGTCGAGACTGGATTTCTGCGTCAGGAAGGACCCGCTCCCCGTTGACAGGCTTTTGCTTACGGACAATTTGCCGTTGAAGTCCGGCTCAATGCTGATGCCGCGGACAGCCGAGCATCCCGCAAGGGTTGCCGGCTCAGATGAAGCGCGCTCCAGATCGTCTTCGCTGAGGTTGCGGCAGCGCAGGTATCCCGCGTGCCGGGCACGAGAATTGCGTGTTGCGCGTTGGTTGAATGCGATACTGTTGCGCATGTCGCGGACCGTTTCCTCAACGATGATCTCTTCGATCGCGGCCAGATCGGTCGACGTCGGTGCCGCGACCAGAATGAACGTCAGCGTCTCAGAAGCGCTGTTGAGCGCGCCGTCGGCATCACTTGCAACACCTTGTGGCACAGTGACATTGACCGGCAGCAAGGGGTCGGTCGGTGTCACGATGATCGTGTAGACGCCGGGCGAAGGGTTGGCAAAGCCGGTGGCCACGCCGTTCACCACATTGAAATCGCCTGGTGTCATCCCCGTGACGGGCTCGCTGAACGTGGCGGTTATCGGGAAAGGCCCATTAGGCGGGCTTGGCTCGGCAACCAGCGCGACGCCCGGCGCGTCATTGGCATTGCCCGAGACCGCAATCGCATAGGTGCTTTCGTCGGGGTCGTTGCTTGGCACCTCAAGGTCAAAGCTGAAAGCGCCGTCACCTGCAGGTGTATAGGTGACGTCAAACGTCGTCGATTCCCCCGGCTCCAGCGTCAGATCCCCGGGCAAACCAATATCGACGGCACCTGTGATATTCGTCACATTCGCAACTGTCGGTGTGCCGCTAAGGGTCAGCGTATCCGTGCCGGTGTTCATGATCGTATAGGTCACGGTTTTCGCCACACCCGATGTCTCAACCCCCTGCGGATCACTGCCGCCGTCCGCAACGGGACCGCCGGCTTCCGACGAACTGATCTCGATCTCTGGCGCGACGGGAAGCGTCGCAAACACGGCCTGAACTTCGCGGAATGTTGCCTGTTGCTCTGGCGCTCTGCCGACGAAGTTGTCCAGTCGGACCTCGGAAACCCGATAAAGACCGGAGCCGCCCGCACCAGCGAATGAGACGAACTTCGGATCGTTGAAATTCGTCGTGACGCCGATGTTGAAGTCCTCAAGTGCGTAGGTGATCGTGGAATTGGTCGTGGGATCGAAATAGTCGACCTCAACGTCCAGTTGCCGCAACTCGTTGTCGTTCATGTTGCGGCCATCGTTGGCCCAAATCACGATCCCGGTCACGAATTGCGCGTTTTCGGGCGAGAAGGTGAAGGTCACGCGGTAATCGGGATCAACAGGCCCCAAAAGACAAAGACCCGGGTTCGCGTTACTGCCATCCGATAACTCAGGCAGCGTGGCCCGACAGGATCTTGACCCCCAGCGCGGCGGATCGCCATTGTCAGTGACCGTGTCGGCCGTCAGGTTCTGCGCGATTGCGCCTTGCGCAGACAGGATAAGAAGACACGCCGCAAAGGGCGCAAGACACCAACGCCGAAAAAAATCGGACAAGCCGATCCACTTGGGGAAAACGGGAAACACCATACCACTTACTCATGAACACCTTGAACTGTGCGCCTCGCAGAAAATTTGGCTAAAATTGAGGCAAGAATCCAGCCTCGGGCACCATATGACGTAGCGTCGCGCTGCTTTGGCCCCAGTTGTTGCCCTCTTGACTCACCCAGCGGCGGCTTTCCCTAAGGTCAATGTCGGTCGCAGGCCCTGAACGGCACTAGCCCGCTTCCA
>JABDQU010000338.1 GCA_013042105.1 Boseongicola sp. | reverse complement strand
CTGACCGAGCCCAAAAGCGCCACCGTCACAGCCCCCATCCCCGAGCCGGTCACAACACCGCCCGTTGCGCCTTCCATGGCGTCAATCATCTGCCCCAGAACTTCCGCGTTCGGATGGCCCTCGCGTGCATAGGTATAGCCCTTCGCGCCCCCCTCATACTGGTGATCCAACGCGTCGGGATCGCCCGAAGCGTAAACCACCGACGGCTGCAAAGGGTTCACCACCGGGCGGCTTACACTGCCCGGCCAAGGCGCGCGAAATGGCTTTGACGGCTTGTCACTCACACCGTTTCTCCTGTTTAAACGTCAATCCAAAGGCACCAGACCGGCCCGATACTGCCGCATCCGCGCCCGATAATTCTCGGCCGAAACCAACAACCCCGCCTGCGCGGCGTCATCCAGCGCACGCACCACTTTGCCGGGCATGCCCATCACCAAAGACCCGTCCGGAATGACCTTGCCTTCCGTCACCAGCGCCCCGGCCCCGATCAAGCACCCTTTGCCGATCTTCGCCCCGTTCAGCACCGTCGCACCCATGCCGATCAGCGATCCCTCACCGATCTCACACCCGTGAATCATCGCCTTGTGACCGATCGTGCAATTGGCCCCGATCACCACCGGAAATCCCGGATCCGCATGGATCACCGTGTTCTCCTGAACATTGCTGCCCGCCCCGATCGTCAGCTGCTCGGTATCGCCCCTAAGCGTGCAGCCAAACCAGATCGACACACCCGCTTCCAGCACCACATCGCCAATCACACTGGCCGTCGGAGCCACCCAAAAATCACCGTCCTCGGGCACCACCGGAGACACATTATCCAGCGCATACAACGTCATGAGCCGCCGTCCTCAAATTCGTCCTGCAAGGTGCGCACATGCCCCATCAATCCGGGCTGCTGCGTGCGCCGCAAACGCTCGGCGGTGATGATCGTGCGCAGCTTTTCCTCGGTCGCATCCAGATCATCGTTCACCAGCACATAATCGTAACTATCCCAATGACTTATCTCGTCCCAACTGCGAGTCATGCGCTTGGCGATCACCTCGGCTGAATCCTGCCCCCGGGACTCCAGTCTCCGTCGCAACTCATTGATCGATGGCGGCAAAAGAAAGATCGACAAGACATGCGGCGCAAGCGGCGAATTCGCGATCTGCTGCGCACCCTGCCAGTCGATGTCGAACAGCACATCCGCCCCCGCCTCAATCGCGTCCTGCACCGGTCCGCGCGGCGAGCCGTAAAAGTTGCCGAACACAAAGGCATGCTCCAGCATTTCACCGTCGCGCACCATCGCCTTGAACGCGGCTTCCTCGACGAAATGATACTCGCGCCCGTCCACCTCACCCTCGCGGGCGCTGCGCGTCGTGGCCGAAACCGAAAACCGAATATCGGCGTCCCAGTCGCGCAAACGTCCCGCCAACGTCGACTTTCCCGCCCCCGAAGGCGACGACAAAATGATCAAAAGCCCGCGCCGGGCCATGCCGCTTGTTTCGCTCATCCCTGCCCCCTTACTCGATGTTCTGAACCTGTTCGCGCATCTGGTCGATCACCGCTTTCAGATCAAGCCCGACCGAGGTCAACGCGCTGGATTGCGCCTTTGAACACAACGTATTCGCCTCGCGGTTAAATTCCTGCATCAGAAAATCAAGCTTGCGCCCCACGGGTCCCTGAACCTTCAACAAGTCCCGCGCCGCCGCAACATGCGCCGTCAGTCGGTCCAGCTCCTCGGTCACATCCGTCTTCACCGCGATCAACGCCAACTCCTGCATAAGGCGCGCCTCATCCGGCACCTCGGTTGCCTCCAACAAACGCGCCAGATTGCGCTCCATACCGGCCCGCGCCGCATCGGCCCGCGCACCCGCGGCTTCGGCCGCCAACCCCTGCAACCGCTCAACTTCGTCCAACTGCTGCAACAACACCGCGCTCAAGGCAGAGCCTTCGCGCGCGCGGTCGTCATCAAAAGCCGCCAAAGCTGCCTCGAAGGCCGCCGCAATCGCGCCCCGCAACGCCGCCGTGTCCCCGGACCCCGCATCGCGCTGCTCGACCACACCGCGCATCGCCGCGATGTCGCTGGCCTTTGTCGGAACCAAGGCAAGCCCGTGCGCCGACGCGCCCGCCTCAATCT
>JABDQU010000111.1 GCA_013042105.1 Boseongicola sp. | reverse complement strand
CAGGTGGTGGTGTCCCCTCGCAGCCCGAAGGGTCCGCAAGTTGTTGAAATTCCAGTAGATCCGACGATCCTTGATGCAGGGGATCACAACGGTTCGACCTTTTATCAACACGCGCGTTTTCTGGAATTGGTGCGCGCGGGCGGTGCACCTGAGGTGTCGTTGCGCGACGGTGCGCAGGCGGTCGCGATGGGACATGCGGCGCAAGAAGCCGCGCGCGGTGGAGGGGCGGTGACGCTGGATCTGCCGGATGTCGGGAGCGACACGCGTGTGTCGCAAGAAGGCGCGATGGGTTAACGCGAGATTCGCACACTCGAAGCGTTAACCTTCGGAGTGATGCTATGACAGTCCAGGACTTAAACTCTGTCTTGCAGCCGGTCGCGGTGGCGCACGGCTTGCCCAACGAATTTTATACGTCGGACGAAATTTACGAAGCCGAGCGCGAGGCGCTTTGGTTTTCGTCCTGGGCGGGGATCTGCGCTGAGGCCGAAGTTGCCGAGCCCGGCGATGCGCGCCCGATCGACTTTCTGGGCGTGCCGCTGTTTGTGCTACGCGGCAAAGATGGGGTTCTTCGGGTCTTTCAAAATATTTGTCGTCACCGGGGCATGATCCTTGTGACGGAACCGCGCAAAATCGAGGGCGCTATTCGGTGTCCGTATCATTCGTGGTGTTACAGTCATTCGGGCGATCTGGTGGCGACGCCGCATGTGGGGGGGCCGGGGCAGAACACCCATCCGGATGTGAAGCGTGAGGAACTGGGATTGATTGAGGTGCGCAGCCATGTCTGGCTTGGCGTTGTCTATATTAACCTTTCCGGCGACGCGCCCGAGTTCACTGACTTGCACGCCGATCTGATCGAACGCTGGGCTGAATTTGATGTGCCGTTGTATCACGGCGGCGCGGATAGCACGTTCACGCTGGACTGCCAGACCAACTGGAAGCTGGCAGTTGAGAATTATTGCGAGAGCTATCACTTGCCTTGGGTGCATCCGGGGTTAAACAGCTATTCCCGGCTTGAAGACCACTATAACATTGAAGTTGATGGAAAATATTCCGGGCAGGGCACCGAGGTTTACCGTCAGATCAAGGGCGAGAGCGGAGAGGTTTTTCCGGATTTCCCGAACCTCTCTGACAAGTGGGACACGGGTGGTGAGTATATCACTCTGACGCCCAACGTGATGATCGGTGTTCAGCGCGATCATCTTTATGCGATTATTCTCGAGGCGAAGGGTCCGAGGATGACGCGCGAACACGTTCATATTCACTATGCCTCGCCGGATACGCCGCAGGACTTGCGCGCGAAGAACGCGAAACTCTGGGAGGGTGTTTTCATCGAAGACATCCATGTGGTTGAGGGCATGCAGGCGGCGCGCGGCGCTCCGGGGTTTGACGGCGGACGGTTTTCGCCGGCGATGGATGGGCCGACACATATATTCCATCGGTGGGTTGCCAGCCGGATGATGACGTCGGCGCATGCCGCTGAGTAGGTTGCGTCGGCTGAACTTGGCATTTGTTTCATGACTTTGGCTTCTTTGCAGGACGCGCTTTTGTCAGCGCATGCGACCGACGACAGACGGGCGTTGGTGATGCTTTATCTTGAGGCTGCAAATCTGTCGAAGACATCGCAAGATGTTGAAAAAGAGTGCTTTTTTCTGACGCACGCGTGGATATTTGCGCTTGAGACGGACCACGAACTAAGCGACGATCTGCGCGCGCGATTGGAACGATATGGCCGGGCCTGACGGTTTTGGTTTGCAAAAATAGGAGCGGGGCAGACATGAAATCACAGGTCAAAGTGGTGGTGATCGGGGGCGGCGTTGTCGGTTGCTCGGTTCTTTACCATCTGACGAAGCTTGGTTGGTCGGACGTGATGCTGATTGAGCGTTCGGAATTGACGAGCGGCTCAACATGGCATGCGGCGGGTGGATTTCATACGCTGAACGGCGACACGAATATGGCGGCGCTTCAAGGGTATACGATCCGGCTTTATCGCGAGTTGGAGGAACTGACCGGGCAGTCTTGTGGGCTGCATCATGTGGGTGGAATCACGCTGGCTGACACGCCGGAGCGGCTGGATATGCTGAAGGCGGAGCGCGCCAAGCACCGATACATGGGGCTAGAGACGGAACTGCTTTCTCCAAATGAAATCAGGGGTATGGCCGAGCTTGTGAATGTCGAAGGTGTGCTTGGTGGATTATATGATCCGCTGGATGGCCATCTTGACCCGTCCGGCACAACCCAAGCTTATGCGCGCGCGGCGCGGATGGGTGGGGCCGAAATCGTCACGCATTGCCGGGTTTTGGAAACCAATGCGCGCGATGATGGCGGTTGGGATGTTGTGACGGAAAACGGCACGGTCGTTGCCGAGCATTTGGTTAATGCAGCAGGTCTTTGGGCGCGTGAAGTCGGGGCGATGGCGGGTGTTTATTTGCCGCTGATGCCGATGGCGCATCAGTATTTGGTGACCGAGGACATCCCGGAGATTTTTGAACGGGAGGCTGAATTCCCGCATGTTATGGACCCCGGCGGTGAAAGCTATTTGCGGCAGGAAGGGCGGGGGTTGTGCATCGGGTTTTACGAACAGAAGTGTGAACCTTGGTCGGTGGACGGAACGCCTTGGGATTTCGGGCATGAGTTGCTGAATGACTCATTTGAGAAGATCGAGGACAGCGTCAATTTTGCTTATCGGCGGTTTCCAGTGCTTGAGAGGGCTGGCGTGAAGCGTGTCATTCACGGTCCGTTTACCTTTGCGCCGGACGGCAATCCGCTTGTCGGACCGGTGCCGGGGTTGCGCAATTATTGGACGGCATGCGCCGTTATGGCCGGGTTCAGCCAAGGAGGCGGGGTCGGTCTGAGTTTGGCGCAGTGGATGATCGAAGGCGAAACCGAACGTGACCCGAGGGCGATGGACATCGCGCGTTTTGGCAAATGGACCACGCCGGCCTACACGTTGCCAAAGGCCATTGAGAATTATCAGCGCCGTTTTTCGGTCAGCTATCCAAACGAAGAGTTGCCGGCCGCACGCCCGTTCCGCCGCACGCCAATGTATGATGTTTGGGACAGCATGAACGCTGTTTTTGGGGAATCCTACGGTCTTGAGGTTCCCAATTACTTTGCGTTGCAGGATGAACCGCGATTTGAAACGCCGAGTTTCCGACGCTCGAACGCCTGGGAGGCAACGCGGGCGGAAGTACATGCAGTGCGCACCGCGGTCGGGATTAACGAAGTCCACAATTTTAGTAAGTTCGTCGTGACAGGTGATGGCGCCCGCGCTTGGCTTGATCGCATTATGGCGGGACGCATTCCTAAGCCCGGTCGCTTGTCTTTGACACCGATGCTATCACCAAAAGGTCGATTGATGGGGGATTTCACGGTCTCCTGTTTGGACGAGGGCACATTTTATCTGACTGCAAGTTATGCCAGCCAGGATTTCCATCACAGATGGTTTGAGCAGTATCTGGAGCCCGGTGTTTTGATCCAAAACGTCTCTGATGCGGTGACCGGGTTTCAGATCGCGGGGCCGCGGGCGCGAGATCTTTTGCAGAGTGTCACAACAGCAGATGTGTCTGCCGAAGCGTTTCGGTTCCTGGATGTAAAGTCCATCGGGGTCGGTTTGGCAGATTGCCGTGTTCAGCGTGTCAGTTATACCGGGGATTTAGGGTATGAAATCTACTGCGATCTGACCAGTCAAAGACAGGTCTTCGATACGCTGTGGACTGCCGGTGATGCCTTTGGTCTGCGACCGTTTGGGATGCGGGCGATGATGTCGCTGCGATTGGACAGGTTTTTTGGGTCTTGGCAGCGAGAATTTTCTCCGGACTATACAGCGGCAGAAACCGGGTTGGATCGATTTATTCAGTTCGAAAAGCCGAGTGATTTCATTGGGCGCGATGTTGCGCTGAAAGAGCAAACCGCGCCGCCGCCGCGAGAGTTGTGCGCTTTTGAAGTGGATG
>JABDQU010000326.1 GCA_013042105.1 Boseongicola sp. | reverse complement strand
ATCGCCGCCCCGCCCAAAGCCGAGGCTGGCAACAACCGCGACGGCAACCCGCCCGTCAGAGGCCGCAAGATGTGCGGAACAACCAGACCAACAAAACCAATCGCGCCCGTCACGGCCGTCGCCGCGCTGACAGCCAAGGCCGTGCCTGCCACAACCATCAACCTCAACCGTGCGATGCGCACGCCCAACGCCTCTGCGGCATCCTCGCCCAAGGTCAAAGCGTCCAGACCGCGTCCGGTTAGAAACAAGACCGCGCCACCCAGGGCGATCAATGGCACCGCCAACCAGACATGTGTCCAGCTGCGATCCGCAAGTGACCCCATCAGCCAGAAAACAATCTCGCTTGCGGCGAAGGGGTTCGGTGACAGGTTCAACACCAAGGATGTTCCCGCCGCCGCCAAAGCCGAAATTGCAATGCCTGCAAGGATCAACACCAAAGATGTCCCGCGCGGCCCCGCCAACAATAGCAACAGGCCAACAGCCACACCGGCCCCCACCAAGGCAAACAAGGGCAACGCCAAAGCGAATGCCGCCGCTAAACCAGTCTGCAAAGCAATCACCGCCCCCAAAGCGGCGGTCGCCGACACACCGATCAGCCCGGGCTCTGCCAGCGGATTACGCAACAACCCCTGCATCGCGGCCCCGGAAAGTCCCAAAGCCGCGCCGACAAAAGCGCCCAAAACCGCGCGAGGCAGGCGGATTTCGCGCATCACAATGGTCTCGGGACCCGCACTGTCAAAAAACAGCGCCGACAGCGCCCGGGATGCCGGCATCCCCGATGGTCCGGTGACCAGAGAAACCGAAAAAGCAAAAACCACCAAAGCAACAAGAGCCAAATGCACGAAAACGCTCCCCGCATCCTGCGAGGCTCGAAATCCGCTTGTTGTGCCGTCTGCCACAGCCATGGCCGACCCCCAAAACGACCCGACACCGGGTCGTCACGTCTCTTCCAATTGTCCGAAATGAAGACACACTCCGGACGGCGAACTCATGCCACCACGCCGGAGAAACCGTAGCCCGCAACGCGCCCCGCGCCCCGAACTGGGTGAACGCTTCGGCAGGTCTCCTGACTTCGCGGGTCATCGCTCGGGCCTGCCTTCCCAGACGTTACCGTCCAGTGGCGCTTTCAGCCGTCGCTCGCCGCTTACAGTTGCGGGGGCAGTCACGGAATTGGGCTTGCGCCCGCACCGCGTTCCCTTTTGCCCGGCAGTCGCCCGCCGGAACCGAAGCTATCTATACCTGCATGGCTGTTTCCCCCCTTCAGAGTCAAGTCCATGCCCGCCGCTCAAAGTTTCATCTGCGACACGGTTGTCGGCACTATTTTGACCCCGAAACCTTGACTTTTTGCGAATAATTCTCATTTCTATCCTGAGACTGCGAATTATTCTCATTTTCAAAACCTGATTACGAGGACACCACGGTGCAAAGACGACAGTTCATAACAGCAATCGGGGGCGCATTTGTCGCTGCCAGCCTTCCCATGCAGGCAATTGCGCAATCTGCCACACTGAACATCGTGGCCACGACCGGCATGATCGCCGACACAGCCGCCCGCGTCGGCGGCGATCTTGTCGAGGTCAAAGCCCTGATGGGGCCGGGCGTCGATCCGCATGCCTACCGTCAGACCCGCACCGACATTCTCGCCATGACGCGCGCCGATGTCGTGCTTTGGAATGGCCTTTATCTCGAAGCGCAGATGGAAGACTTTTTCGCTGATCTGGGCCGCAAAACGCCGGTCCGCTCGGTCGCAACCAACGTGCCTGCTGAAAACCTCGTCGGCCATGATGACTATGCAGACCGTTTTGACCCGCACGTCTGGATGGACCCAAGCCTTTGGAAATACGCCGTCGCCGCAATCCGCGATGCGATGATCGAAGCCGCGCCCGACAAGGCGGATGATCTCACCGCAAACGCCGATGCCTATATCGCCGAGTTGACCCAGCTTGCGACATACGCCCGAACCTCGCTTGAAAGCATTCCACCCGAGGCCCGTGTTTTGATTACCGCGCATGATGCCTTCAACTACTTCGGTGAGGCCTACGGCTTCGAGGTGACCGGCATTCAGGGCATCTCCACCGAAAGCGAAGCGGGCGTGAACCGCATCAGCGAACTTGTCGACATGATCGTCACCCGCAACATCGGCGCGGTCTTCGTTGAAAGCTCAGTCTCGGACCGCTCAATCCGCGCTCTAATCGAAGGCGCTGCGGCTCAGGGACATGACCTCAAGATCGGCGGAGAGCTTTTCTCAGACGCCATGGGCCAGCCCGGCACCTACGAGGGCACCTACGTCGGCATGATTGACCACAACGCGACAACGATCACCAACGCTCTGGGCGGCAACGCCCCCGAACGTGGCCTGAATGGCCTCTTGAGTGCGGGAAGCTAAGGAAAGCAAATGCTACAGATCGCAAACGAAGATATCGTCCGGGCTGAAGCGCAGAACTTGCGCGAAAGCCCCTTTGCAATCCGTGGTCTGACCGTGTCCTACGGCCAAAAGCCTGCCGTGTTCTCTGTCGATGCAACTGTTGAGGCCGGAAAAATGACGGCCATCGTCGGCCCCAACGGAGCCGGCAAATCCACCATGCTGAAAGCCGCCCTTGGCATCATCAAACCGCTCTCAGGCCAGGTGACCCACATGGGCCGCCCTGTGGCAGACGAAATGGACCGCATCGCCTATGTCCCGCAGCGCGCAAGCGTCGACTGGGACTTTCCGGTGCGCGTCATCGACGTGGTCCTTATGGGCCTCTTTCGCAAAACAGGCCTCCTTGGTCGCCTCTCGGGTGCCGACCGCAAGCACGCCATGGCCTGCCTCGAACGCGTCGGCATGACCGATTTCGCAACCCGCCAGATCGGCCAGCTCTCCGGCGGCCAGCAGCAGCGCGTTTTCCTCGCCCGCGCCTTGGCACAGGACGCTGACCTCTACCTTCTCGATGAGCCTTTCGCAGGCGTCGATGCCGCCACCGAAAAAGCGATCATCGCCGTGCTGAAATCCCTGCGCGCCGAAGGCCGCACAGTTGTCGCCGTCCACCATGATCTGTCCACCGTTCCGGACTACTTCGACAACGTGCTGCTTTTGAACGTGCGCAAAATCGCCGAAGGCCCCGTTGCCACAACCTTCACGGACGAAAATCTCGGCGCTGCCTACGGCGGACGCCTCGCCACAGCGCGGATCGACCCGGCCGCGGTCGCAGGCTAACCTCATGTTCTTCCAGGCTCTGCTCTTCCAGCTTGGCTACAACGCCACGCTCGTGACCTTTGGTGCGACGCTTCTTGGCATCGCCGCGGGTGTCACCGGCAGCTTCCTGTTCTTCCGTAAACGCGCACTGGTCTCCGACGCCATCAGCCATGCCACGCTCCCCGGCGTCGCGCTGGCCTTTATCGTCATGGTTGCCCTCGGCTTTGACGGTCGAAACCTCCCCGGTCTCCTCCTTGGCTCCGCCATCAGCGCCGCCCTCGGCCTCTTCGCCGTCCAGTGGCTGTCATCGCGCACACGCCTCACCGAAGACGCCGCAATCGGCGCTGTCCTCTCGGTTTTCTTCGGCTTCGGCATTGTCCTGCTTACCGTCATCCAAACCATGTCGTCCGGCCGCCAGGCGGGCCTCGAAGGTTTCCTCCTCGGCTCCACCGCCGGCATGCTCTACGCGGATGCACTTCTCATCGCGGGCGGGGGCGCGCTGGCGCTGATCCTCGTCGCGATCTTCCGCCGCCCCATGATGATGGCCAGCTTCGATCCCGAGTTCGCGCGCTCAAGCGGCATTAACCTTGATCGCACCGACCTTATCATGATGGGCCTCGTCATGGGCGTCACCGTCATCGGTTTGAAAATCGTCGGCCTGATCCTGATCGTCGCCCTTCTGATTATCCCCCCCGTCGCCGCCCGCTTCTGGAGCGACCGCGCCGACCGTGTCGTCGTCATCGCAGGCGCCCTCGGCGGCCTCTCCGCTTGGATCGGTGCCTCCGCTTCCGCCGTCGCGCCAAACCTGCCAACCGGCCCGATCATCGTCCTCACCGCCTTCGCGATCTTCACCGCATCGATGCTCTTTGCCCCAGCCCGGGGCCTTCTCATCAGCGCCATCCAGCACCGCAATTTCCAACGCGGCGTCCACATTCGCCAGGGCCTCGTGTCGCTCGCCCAAGGCCAGCCGATCTACGAACCCATGACCATTCGCCTCCTGCGTGCCGAGGGCCTTGCCCGCGCCGACGGAGTGCCAACGCCCGACGGTGTCGCGCGCGCCTCCCGCGTGCTCAGAGACGAAAAACGCTGGGAAACCGCCCGGGCGGACCCGGCACTGGAGATGGCCGCCGCCCGCTATGACGGCCTCACCCAGATCGAAGACGTGCTCACGTCCGACCAGATCGACGAACTTGACGCCCGCATCGGCGGCCCGCGCGAGGTCACCCCATGAGCGGCTCTGAATTCGTCCCGCTCAGCCTAACACCGCTTCTGATCGGCTGCCTTGCCGCTGTCGCCTGTGCACTGCCCGGCAACTTCCTAATCCTGCGCCGTCAGGCCCTGATCGGCGACGCCATCAGCCATGTCGTCCTGCCCGGTATCGTCGT
>JABDQU010000320.1 GCA_013042105.1 Boseongicola sp. | reverse complement strand
CCCTGCGGGCTCGACAGGATCAACCCGCCCTGCCCCTTCATCGGCCGTGTCGCCCGCGCCCGGAAAATCGCACCCGGGCGAATACGCTCGTCCGGCGCATCAATCAGCAAATCATCCAACTGCCCATCACGCATCAGCGCCGCCGCACCAACACCGTTCACTTCACCCAAAACCGCCAAAGTGCCCTTCACGACCAGCCCCCTTCCACCGCGTAACCGGCATCGCGCAGTAAAACCGCCGTCTCCGCCAAAGGCAGCCCCATGATCGCCGAATACGAGCCGGAAATCCAAGGAATGAACGTCCCCGCAGGCCCCTGAATGGCATATCCCCCCGCCTTGCCGCGCCAATCGCCGCTGGCGAGATAGCCGTTCACCTCTGCGTCGCTGAGGCGCTTCATCCGCACCTGACTTTCCACCACCCGGTGGCGCACGCCCTTGTCGGAGGCCACGGCCACACAGGTCACAACCCGGTGCCGCCGCCCCGACAGCGCCAGCAGAAACGCAGCCGCCTCTTTCTCATCTTCGGGTTTCCCGAGGATACGCCGCCCCATCGCCACGGTCGTATCCGCCACCAAAACCACCTCGCTCGCAGTCCGCTCCGTCGCGGCAGCTTTGGCCAGTGTCACCCGCGCGCAATAGGGGCGCGCAAGCTCAGCTTTCAAAGGGGTCTCATCAATATCAGCCGGGCGAACCTCGTCCGCCACCACACCGATCTGTGCCAGCAATTCGCGTCTGCGCGGGCTTGCCGAGCCCAATATCAACCGCGGGCGCAAATCCTCGCGCCCGTCGTCATCGTCACCGCCAGCACTCACTTGAAGCGATAGTTGATCCGACCTTTTGTCAGGTCGTAAGGTGTCATCTCGACCTGGACTTTGTCCCCGGCCAGAACACGGATGCGGTTCTTGCGCATCTTACCTGCCGTATGCGCGATAATTTCATGGCCGTTTTCAAGCTCGACCCGAAATGTCGCGTTCGGCAGGAGTTCCTTCACGACACCAGGAAATTCGAGCAGTTCTTCCTTGGCCATGTTGTCTCCTAAACATCACCCGTTAGTCGGGCGAGGCTTAAATGGGCGCGAATCCGGCAATTATCAAGCCAATTCTCACGTTTTCCCAATAAGATCACCGCTCTGTGGCTTCACGTCGCCGCCAATCCGCCTACCAGACCCGGCCCGCGCCCCTCAAAACCCTGCCAAAACGTCAAAAGCCCTGCGGAATCACGTATCCTCTTGCGTCGGCGGCCCAAACCGCGCCAGCATCCGCGCCTTGATCTGATCGCGCGCCTCGCGATAACTCGCCAGTTTCGCCTCGCGCCCCTCGCCCAAACCCGTCGGGTCCAGAATCGGCCAATACTCTACATCCAAATGAAAAAACCGCGTCAACTCCAATGCCCGGCGCTGCGAGGCGGGCGACAAAGCCACCACCAGATCAAACCCCGAAAGGTCATCCCCCCATTCTTCCATTTCGTCAAAACTGCGCGAGCGATGCCGCTCCAGCTCAATCCCCAACTCAGCACAAACCGCCACCGAAAACCCGTCGATTTCCATGTCGTTATAGACACCCGCCGATTGCACATAGGCCGTCTGCCCATAGAACTTCTTCATCATCCCCTCAGCCATCGGGGATCGTACCGCATTATGATCGCAGCAAAAAAGCACGGACTGAGGCAGATCGGCCAACCCTCAGCCTCCGAAATGCAAGACGCAGATCAGCGTGAACAAGCGCCGTGCGGTGTCTGTGTCGATCTCGGCTTTCCCCTCAAGGCGTTCCTGCAACACCCGCGCGCCCTCGTTGTGAATACCGCGCCGCGCCATATCAATCGCCTCAATCTGGCTCGGCGGCAGCTTCTTCACCGCATCAAAGTAACTCTCACAAATCTGAAAGTAATCCTTCACAACCTGTCGAAACGGCCCCAGCGCCAGATGGAACTCCGCCGCCGGCTCCCCGCCCTCGGTCTGCACATCAAACACCAACCGTCGCTCGCGGATCGCCAGATGCAACCGATACGGCCCCTCCGGAACGGCCCGTCCATCGCGCTCAGGCACGACGAACGAATTATCCTCCAACAGATCAAACACCGCGACCCGCCGCTCCTGCTCAATCTCCGGGGTCGGAGCCGCCAGAGCGCTGTCATCAATGTCGATCTCAACGATCTTGCTCATCACTCTGCCCCTTCGTTCAAC
>JABDQU010000317.1 GCA_013042105.1 Boseongicola sp. | reverse complement strand
TGAAGACTTGGCTGCCAAGGGTCAGCGTCTTCACCTCTTCCGCTGGCGCAAGGATCAGCGGGAACCACAAATCGTTCCAGATCGGGATCATGTTGAACACGGCCACAGTCGCCATTGCAGGCCGCACAAGCGGCAGAACCAGTCGAAAGAAGATGCGATACTCCGACAAACCATCAATGCGACCTGCATTCTTGAGATCGTCGCTGACCTGACGCATGAACTCGGACAGGATAAACACGGCCAGCGGCAGCCCCTGCGCGGTATAGACCAAAATCAGCGCCCAAAGCGTGTTCACAAGCCCGGTCTGCACCATCATTTCCAAAATCGCCACAGTGCCGATGCGGATCGGAATCATGATCCCCAAGGCCAGATAAAGCCCCATGATCAAATTACCCTTGAACCGGTATTCCGCCAGCGCAAAAGCGGCCATGGCCCCGAACAAAAGAATGAAAAACAGCGATGCGACCGTCACGATCATTGAGTTTTGAAAGTAGAGAAAAAAGTCACCCTGATTGAGGACCGTCTCATATCCGATCAATGAGAACGTCTCGGAGTTCGGCATTGCCAAAGGCTCCCGAAAAATCGCCCGACGGTTTTTGAAGCTATTGATAATAATGACGAAAACCGGAAACAAGGCGATCAACGTATAGAGGATCAGTGCGCCGTGAGCGGCATAAGTATTGAGACTGTTTTGACGGACGGCGCTCATGTCATGGTCCTCAGAACTGATAACGACGCATGCGCGACTGGATGCCAAAAAGATAGATGCACACCCCGATCAAAATGATGGCGAACATGGCCGATGCGATGGCTGACCCCATGTGCGGATCACCCAGTTGCAACTGGAACCCGAAGAACGTCCGATACATGAAAGTCCCCAAAATATCGGTTGAGAAATCCGGTCCCGCCAGCGCACCTTGCGCGGCATAGATCAGGTCAAAAGCATTAAAATTGGCCACGAACGTCAGGATCGAGATGATCCCGATCGACGGCAAAATCAGCGGCAGTTTGATTTTCCAAAACGCTGACATGCCCGTAATACCTTCGACTTCGGCGGCTTCGAGGATCTCATCAGGGATCGACAAAAGCGCGGCATAAATCAGCATCATCGGGATACCGACGAATTGCCAGACTGAAACCAGGGACAAGGCCGTCAGCGCATACTCCTCTTTGCCAAGCCATGGCGCGTAAAGGGATTTCAGCCCGACGGCGTTCAGCATCTCAGGCGCGATGCCCCAGATTGGCGACAGGATCAGCTTCCACGCAAATCCGACGATGACGAAAGACAAAATGGTCGGGATAAAGATTGCAGACCGATAAAAAGCAGCAAATCGCAATTTCGGATGGCTCAGAATGGCCGCCAGCGCGATGCCGATAGGGTTTTGCACCAGCATGTGAATAACGAAGAACCAGAAGTTGTTGCCAAGTGCATTCCAGAACTGATCCGACCACACAGCATCGCCAAACAGAGTCCGGAAGTTCTGCAGGCCGACAAAGATACGTTCCTGATCAATCTCGGTGAACAACGCCAGACGCAAAGTTGCAAAAAGCGGAAAGATCATAATGGCCGAGTAGACAAGCACAGCGGGTGCCAGAAAAACCACGATATGCCATCTGAATTTCGGCTTATTCTGGGGGTTAGACATATGACTATCCTGCCGTTTTTGCGGTGCGCTTGCCGGGGATGAAGTGGCGATATTGGCCGGTCGGGCTGTGCCGAAGGCCTTTGCCTTCGGCACAACCTTTTTTGCGATGGCTTACTGCTGTGGTTCGTACCAGCTTGCCAGACCCGCCTGCAGACGCGCGCCTGCATCTTCCGGGCTTTCGTCGCCCTTGATCACGGCCACGGAGGCATTCCATGTGTCGTTCTCAAGGTTCGGTGTGCCGCGTGACAGCACCTGATAAGTTGAGCGGATCGTGCTTTCGCACTCATCGCGCCACGAGATGAACTCCTGCGCCAGTGGGTCTTCCAGAGTGACCGGTGCGTCGGACAGCGGGAAAAAGCCCGGCAGCGAGTTGGCAAAGATGGTCGCGAACTCAGACGAGCCAACCCAATTAAGGAATGTGGTCGCCGCCTCGGGATTCGCAGTTGCTGCATTCATCCCGATACCGATGTCGGTATGATCCGAAATGTAGCATGTGTCGCCTGCGTTCTGGACCGGTGGATAGAAGGCACCCATCTCGAAATCAGCAAGGTTGTTGAAGCCCGAGATCTCCCACGAACCAGTCGGATAAATCGCTGCGCGGCCAAGCGTGAAAATGTTCTGGCTGTCGGGATAGGTCTGCGCTTCATAGCCGTCGCCCAGATAATCGCCCCACTTTGCCAACTGACGGAACGGCGCGACCCAAGGTTCGTCCGTCAAGGACTGCTCACCCGCCAAAAGCGCCAACCGGCCTTCTTCGCCTTTCCAGTAGTTCGGCCCGATGTTGTTGTAGCCCATCGTGGCTGCTTCCCACTGGTCATTGGTGCCCATCGCCATCGGAATGTAAGAGCCGTCTTCCTTGATCGCATCCAGAACCGCAAAGAACTCGGCTTCGGTTGTCGGCTCCTCCAGACCCAGTTCTTCGAACGCGTCCTTATTGTAGATAAATCCATGGATCACTGACGCCATGGGCACACAGAATTGCACGGATGCGTCGTCCGTGCTCCAACCCGATTTCGCTACAGGCGAAAACCCGGCCATGCCTTCGATATCGCTGATGTCGGCCAGATGCCCGGCCTCATAAAGCGCCAAAGACGCATCAAACGGTCGGCACGTGATAATGTCGCCAGCCGACCCCGCATCCAGTTTCGAGTTCAAGACTGCATTATATTCGGCAGGCGCGGACGGTGTGAAATTCAGCTTGATGCCTGGATGTGCCGCTTCGAAAGCCGGAATGATCTGCTGTTGCCAGATTGCAAGATCGTCGTTGCGCCAGCTTTCAATCGTCAGCGTTACATCCTGCGCAGCTGCCGCCCCGGCAATAAGCGTAGAGGCGAGAAGTGCTCCGACTAATTTCGTTCTCTTCATGGTAGTCTCCCTGTTTATGCAAT
>JABDQU010000303.1 GCA_013042105.1 Boseongicola sp. | reverse complement strand
GGGTGAGCATCGTCATCTGCGCCAAACACTTTTTCGGCCTCGCGCGCTTTGTCCGGTGTCCAGCGGTCACTTACGGACAAGATTGCAAGGATGACGCCTTCCTGATCACGCAGCGCAATGTCTTGTCCAACTTCAAGACCATCGGCAAAGGCCTGGCTGACATCCAATGTGATGGGCATCGGCCAAAGCGTGCCGTCTGCGAGGCGCATGTCGTCGACAACACTGTTGTAATCGTCCTCACTCAGAAAACCCTTGAGCGGATTGAAGCCGCCGTTCATCAACAACTCAAGATCGCAAATCTGTCGCGCGGACAAATCCCACGAAGGCATCTCTGCTGCGGTCGCTTTCAGCTTTTGAGCGCTTTCGAATGAGACATAAAGCTCGGGAACGGGGGCGTGGTTTGGAATTTGCATAAGCTCACTTTGGCAAGAAACACCTTTTGCGCACATAGCGCGCAGGCATTGTCGGATTCAAGGTTAGGCGACAGTTAACCTCTCATCTGTTTTGATTCTATTAATCATTCGCCACAAGCACGCGACCCAATACATCGCGTGAATGAGTGAATTGGCCTTTGACGTCCTACTCTGCGGGAACGCTTTCGCTTGCCGCGGTTTCCGACGTTTCTTCTTCACTTTGTTCGGCAAGGAAGCGTTCGACTTCAAGCGCGGCCATGCAGCCCATTCCCGCTGAAGTCACCGCCTGACGATAGACGTGATCCGTGATGTCACCTGCCGCAAATACGCCGGGGATCGAGGTGGCTGTCGAATCCGGTTTGGTGACAACGTAGCCACCGCTATGAAGCTCCAGCTGGTCTTTTACCAGTTCAGAGGACGGCGCATGGCCGATGGCGACGAAGAAACCACTGACCGAGATTTCCTTGATCTCACCGGTTTTGGCGTGCTTCAGGCGTAGGCCTTCAACACCACGGGGATCGCTTGCGCCGACGACTTCATCGATTTCATGATCCCAGATCACTTCGACTTTGGGGTTCTTGAACAGCCGGTGCTGAAGAATCTTTTCGGCGCGCAGCGAATCTCTTCGGTGAATAAGCGTCACCTTGGAGGCGAAGTTTGTGAGAAACAAAGCCTCTTCCACGGCTGTGTTGCCACCTCCGACCACGGCCACTTCCTGACCGCGATAAAAGAAGCCGTCGCATGTTGCACAAGCTGAGACCCCGAAGCCTTTGAAATGCTCTTCCGATGGCAGGCCGAGCCATTTCGCCTGTGCGCCGGTCGCAAGGATGACCGCGTCCGCGGTGTAAGTTGTTCCGCTGTCACCGATCGCTGTGAAAGGGCGCTTCGACAGGTCAAGCGACTGAATATGGTCGGAAATAATTTCGGTGCCGACACTTTTTGCGTGCGCTTCCATGCGGACCATCAGATCAGGGCCCTGCACTTCAATATCCCCGGGCCAGTTTTCGACCTCGGTTGTGATCGTGAGCTGGCCGCCGGGCTGAATGCCTTGCACAAGCACAGGCTCCAACATGGCACGGCTGGCATAGACCGCAGCCGTATACCCGGCCGGGCCGGACCCGATTATCAGAACGCGGCTGTGCTTTTGATCGCCCATGTCTATCCCCTTTGAATGGCAGCACTGTCGATATAAACACGGCACGGCGAGACGGAAAGAGGGATCGCACCTCGATGATCGACTTGACCGCATACTTTAAAAAAATTACTCATTTTTGAAATATTATTGCGCATAAGGCGTGTCTGCGCCTAAATAATGCAAAACCGGGAGGCATCATGCCAGGCGTCAAACTTGATCCGATTGACCGCAAGATATTAGCCGAACTTCAGGCTGATGGGCGCATGACCAATGTTGAGTTGGCATCACGGGTTGGTATCTCGGCGCCGCCATGTCTTCGGCGTGTGCGAACGCTGGAAGAGCAGGGGTATATCAAGGGCTACCATGCCGCTGTAGATGCGCGATCTCTGGGGTTTGAGGTTCAGGTGTTCGCGATGGTTGGTCTTCAAAGTCAGGCAGAGGCTGACCTTGTTGCCTTTGAAACGCTCTGCAGGGAATGGCCACTTGTGCGTGAGTGTCACATGCTCAATGGCGAAGTGGATTTTGTCTTGAAGTGTGTCGCGCCGGATTTGTCGACGTTCCAGCGCTTTTTGACCGAGTCGCTCACCTCAGCGCCGAACGTGGCAAGCGTGAA
>JABDQU010000297.1 GCA_013042105.1 Boseongicola sp. | reverse complement strand
GGCAAAAAGACCGAGGAATACCTTGAATACGTTGTGAATCGTATCCTTGTGCTGGGCTCGGGTTATCTGGCGCTGGTTTGTCTGATGCCAGAGATCGTGCGGACCAACCTTGCAATTACGGCCTATTTCGGCGGCACCTCGATCCTGATTATTGTGTCTGTGGGTATGGACTTTATTCAACAGGTCCAGTCTCATCTTCTGGCCCATCAATACGAAGGGCTGATTGAGAAGTCCCAACTGCGCGGCAAAAAGCGCGGTGGGAAGACACGGGGGACTAACAAGAGATGAACATCATACTGCTCGGGCCACCGGGTGCTGGTAAAGGCACTCAAGCCCGTATTCTGGTTGACGGTCGGGACATGATCCAGCTGTCGACCGGCGACATGCTGCGCGATGCGCGGTCGTCCGGCACCGCTATGGGCCAGAAGGTCGCGGCGATCATGGACGCGGGCGAGCTGGTCACCGACGAGATTGTCATTGGTCTGATCGAGGAGAAGCTTGAGGGTGACCATGGCGGCGGGTTTATCTTTGATGGTTTCCCACGGACTTTGGCGCAGGCAGATGCGCTGAACGATATCCTGGCAAAGCACGGCACGGGTCTGGACCACGTTGTTGCGATGGAAGTGAACGACGACGCGCTGGTGCAGCGCATCACGGCGCGTTCGACCTGTGGGCATTGTGGTGAGGTTTACAACGACATCACCAAGCCGATCCCGGACGACGGAAAGTGCTCTAACTGTGGTGGCACGGAATTCAAGCGCCGCGCGGACGACAATGAAGAGAGCCTCAAGACGCGTTTGATGGAATACTACAAGAAAACGTCGCCGTTGATCGGCTATTACCATGCCAAGGGCCAGCTGCGCTGGGTTCCCGGGTTGGGTGAGATTGATGAGGTTGCGGGTGGTATTGCGGGCGTTCTGGACGCTTAAAGTTTCCCTTGCAGCCGCAAACATGACAGGTTCGAAGAGTCGCCATTTGGCGGCTCTTTTTTTTGAGGGATTTTCATGCGCATTCTTTTCACATCGACCCAAGGCGAGGGGCATATCCGCCCGCTGCTGCCTTATGCCAAGGCGCTTGCCGCCCGTGGACATGACGTTCTTGTGGCGGCCCCGGAGGTTTGTGCGCCGATTGTCGCGAAAGCGGGGCTGAATTTCGCACCGTTCGACAAAATGACGCCCGAGCAGTTCCACGAGATTTGGGCGCCGCATCAGGGGGTGCGGGGCGACGATATGCTGGCCATTGGTATTCCGCAGATGTTCGCGGGCATGACCGTGCGCATGACGATGCCGAAACTGCGCGAGACGGTTTTGAGCTTTCGTCCTGATCTGATCGTGCGGGAGTCGGTGGAATACGCAGGGCTGGTGCTTGCGCGCGAATTTGGCATTCCGCACGCGCGGGTCAATGTCCACAATTGTGGAATGGAAGAGACGATAAACGGGTTCTCCGGGGCGCCGCTGGACAATTTCTTCGCCGCGTTTGATCACGATGCGCGCGGCGAGGATGTGGTCTGGAATGAACCGACATTTACGGTCTTTCCCACGTCCTTTGACGGAGATGCCAGGGAGGGCGAAGGGAACCCTCCGGTTCGCGTGCGCACGGATCTGGCCGGAGACATTCCCGAAACGGACTGGAGGCCAAAGGGAGATCGGCCTTTGGTCTATGTCACATTCGGAACGGTGGCGGCAGGTCTTGCGGGAAAGGGCGCGATCTTCCCTATCGCGCTTGAGGCGGTCGCGGGGGTGGACGCTGAAGTTTTGATGACGGTCGGCCCGGACTTCGACATCAGCGACCTTGCGGCGATTCCTGACAACACGGTGGTGCGCAATTTTGTGCCACAAGCAGCGGTTTTCCCGCACGCCTCGCTGATGATGTGCCACGGAGGGTCGGGGTCCTTGATGGGAGGTTTGGCGGCAGGGCTGCCTTTGGTCGTCGCGCCGTTGTTTGCGGATCAATTCGATAATGCAGCGCGCGTTGAGGCTGCGGGGTTGGGGCTTGCGGCCTCGGAGCCGCAGTCAGCCGAGGAAATGTCGACCCTGATGCGTCGTGTGTTGGGCTCGGATGAGATCGCTGAGGCGAGCCGTAAGATCGCTGTCGAAATCGCCTCGCAAGTCGCGATCGAAGACGCGGCAACCCGGTTGGAACGACTGGCGTGAGACCGGGGATTTTGCAGACGCAGAGAAACCCGTCGAACGCCCTTGACCCCAAGGCCGCAACACCCTAAATACCGCCATCTCGCAAGAGAATCGGTTAACCATGCAGGGGTCGCTCCCCGCCGGAAAACCACCCGAATAGTTTCGTAAAGCCCGTGGCCATATGCCTCGGGCTTACGTTGTGAAAAAAGGGTCCGGGATTACGGACCCGCAACGAAAAGGAAGTCCAAACGTGGCACGTATTGCCGGCGTAAATATCCCGACTGCAAAGCGGGTTCCTATCGCCCTTACCTATATCACCGGAATCGGCCCTGCTTCGGCAAAGTCGATTTGCGAAGCCGTCAAAATTGATGAGACACGTCGTGTAAACGAGTTGTCTGACGCCGAAGTCCTCGCGATCCGCGAGCACATCGACGCCAACTTCACTGTTGAAGGCGACCTGCGCCGCGAAGTTCAGATGAACGTCAAGCGTCTGATGGACCTTGGTTGCTATCGTGGCCTGCGCCACCGTCGTAATCTACCGGTTCGCGGTCAGCGCACCCACACCAACGCTCGCACCCGCAAAGGCCCCGCAAAGGCCATTGCTGGTAAGAAGAAATAAGGGAGGGTTTGACCAATGGCACGTGAACGTCGCGTCAAGAAGAAGGTCTCCAAGAACATCGCCACTGGCGTTGCTCATGTGAA
>JABDQU010000296.1 GCA_013042105.1 Boseongicola sp. | reverse complement strand
CGGGCCGACGCCGCAGGCGATGGCGAATTTGATCAGTGTTTGCAGTTTCGCAGGGCCAGCGATGCCGATGTGGATCGGCAGGTCGATGCCCGAAGCCTGCACGTCATTGGCCCATGTGATGATCGGTCCGGCGTCAAAGGCGAACTGCGTGACGATGGCCATTTGGGCATCGGTGCGAGCGTTAAAATCGTTTTTCCATTTCAGCGCGCTTTCGACATTGGCAAACCCGCCTTTCGGGTCGATGTCACGGTTGCCTTCCGGGTGACCGGCGACGTGGAGGCGTTTGAAGCCTGCCTTGTCGAACAGCCCGGTTTCGAGAAGCTGCATAGAGCTGTCGAATTTGCCATGAGGCTCGGCGACACCACCTGCGAGCATGAGGGCCTCGCTGACGTTCGCTTCGCCTTGATAGCGGGCGATCCAGTCGGAGAGGACAGCTTCGTCTTTGATGATACGGGCTGGGAAGTGGGGCATGACGCGATAGCCGTCACCTGCAAGACGCTTGGCGGTTGCGACCATGTCCTCGATGGGGGTGCCTTCGATGTGCGCGATGTAAACACGGGTGTTCTCGGGAAGATGGTCGCGGACGTTTTCGAGCTTTTCGAGCGTGCGGGGCATGACCTCGATAGAGAAGTCGTCGAGGAAATCGACGACCTTCGGATCAGTCGGTGACTCGACCGGGGCCTTTTTTCGGAACGGCAAAAGAGCCATGAGCATCTTCCTTATGTCGTGAGGCCTCAGGCCCATCCGTCGTTGTCGATCAGTTGCTTGATCTTGTCTGAACCGTATTCAGCGTCGATGCGTGCCGCTTCGGCGGCTGCGACCTCGTCAGGGTCACCTGCGACCTCGTAAGAGTCTGCTTTGCGCCATTCAGACAGGTACGCATCGCTGTCGCGCGCGCCGATTTTCATGGCTGCGCGGTCGATCGCCTGTTCAAAGCGTTCAGGAAGAGGCGCCTTGGAGCCGCGGCGGCCTTTGCCGACGATGACTTGCGCTGGAATATCGCGCCAGTAGACGATGGTGACATTCGGCATTTTAAGACTTCCTCCCTACCGCCGTCCTACGCCCGCAATGGCCCAAAACAACGCCGGATTTCGACATCTTGCGTCACACTCGCGACGTGAGGCGAATTTGGCGGGCCTTGGAGTTGTGGACAAGAGGGCGGGGGATGAAACTTTCTCACAAAGATCGTGAGGCTTGCGCAAGGCGCGCGGGCAGGCGTAGGGTGGTCGCAACCACAGATCGGAGGGCGATATGCCGCCCAAGCGTCCCCGGGGCGCTGACCGGTTCCCGAAAACGGTAGAGCCGTCTGCGTCCGGACAAGCTGATCCAGCCCTGCTTTATGCTGCGCTGGACCTCGGTACGAATTCGTGCCGCATGCTGATTGCCCAGCCCCGGGGCAATCAATTCCATGTTGTCGACAGTTTTTCTAAGTCCGTGCAATTGGGTCTGGGGCTTGAGAGGACCGGGCGTTTGTCGACAGCGTCGATGAACCGGACCATTCAGGCGCTTACAATTTGTCAAAAGAAGCTGAAGAAGCATAGCGTCGAGCGCATGCGGCTTGTTGCGACCGAGGCCTGTCGACGCGCCAAGAATGGCGCGGAGTTTCTGGGCAATGTGGCGCGGCATGCGGGGCTGGAGTTGGACATCATCGCGCCCGAGGAAGAAGCGCGTTTGGCGGTGATTTCCTGTGCGCCTTTGGTGTCGCGCAAGACCGAACAGCTTTTGGTCGTGGATATTGGCGGGGGCTCGACCGAGCTGGTCTGGATTGATCTCAGTCGCGTGCCCGCGGCGGATCGTCAAAGGGCGATCATGCGGCTTCACGCGGGTTTTCAGCAGGACGAGACATCCGATGTGCCGGCGGCGCGTGTGGTGGACTGGATTTCGGTCCCGCTTGGGGTGGCGACGTTGCGCGATCAGTTCAACGATGTTGAAAACGATTCTGCACGGTTTGCGTTGATGAGTTGGTTTTTTGAGGAGCAGCTTGCGGAGTTTTCGCCTTATGAGGATGAGCAGGCCCGCGAAGGTTTTCAGATTGTCGGCACGTCCGGAACGGTGACAACTGTGGCGGCCAGCCACCTCGGGCTGAGGCGGTATGATCGCAACAAGGTGGATGGTCTGAGAATGACATCTGATCAGATCGACAAGGTGATCCGCGGTTATCTGGATATGGGGCCGGATGGACGCCGTGCGGACCCGCGTATCGGTCGGGACCGGCAGGCTTTGATCATGTCAGGGGCCGCAATCCTGCAGGCACTTTTGCGCATCTGGCCAACGGACAGGATGACGGTCGCGGACCGGGGGCTGCGCGAGGGACTTCTTTATGCGCAGATGTCGGCGGATGGCGTCTTGCAAGAAGGGCCGTTTTAGGCGCTATTTGCCACGATTGTGGGTCCGGGCGTAGAGATCGGCGATTATGCGGCTTGCGGTTTTCTCAAACAGGCAGGGAATGATCGCATGCACCAGTGCCGCGCCCGCTGCCGCAAAGAGCTTCATCGAAAAGCCAAAGGCAAAGCGCGCATGTTCGCCGTAGCTTTCGTCTACGCTTGCGGGGTGGTCGAAAAACATGCGGGTGATCATTTGCTGCCTCCTGTTGGGTTCTGTGATTAATTTCGTCGAATCTGCGTGAGATGTCTTCCCAAAGATCAGCCTATTCTGCTAGAATGTGGGATAATATTTGAGGAGAATTGCATTGATTGAGACATTTGATGCGTTAGATCGAAAAATCCTGTTCGAATTGCAACGTGATGCTGCGACCAGCCTGGAGGCTTTGGGCGACGCGATTGGTCTCAGCCGAAACGCCACCTGGCGGCGGGTTCGGGCATTGGATCAAAGCGGTGTCATTCGCGGACGTGTCGCCGTTCTGGACGCGGATATGCTGGGATTGAGGCTGTCGGTATTTATACAGATTAGAACCAACCGGCATGATCCCGAGTGGTTAACGTCTTTTGCTGCCGCGACCCGTGATATGCCGTCGATCCTTGCGGCGTATCGGATGTCGGGCGACCTTGATTATCTTGTGCATGCGCGGGTGGCGGATATGGCGGCGTATGACGCGCTGTATCAGGAGTTGATCCGGCGGGTGGATATGTCGGATGTGGCGGCCAGTTTCGTCATGGAAGAGTTGAAAGAAACCACGGCCTTGCCCGTATAGGAGCGCTTATGCCTATTCAATTCGTCTATCTTATTTTTGCGGTCTTGGCAGAAACCATCGGCACGACCGCGCTGCAGGCCAGCCAGCAGTTCACAAAGCCGTTGCCGTCAGTGGTGGTTGTGGTCGCCTATGGCGCGGCGTTTTATCTGTTGTCTTTGACCCTGACGGTGATGCCGGTTGGACTGGTTTATGCGATTTGGTCGGGGCTTGGGATCGTGTTCATTGCGATCATCGGGTTTGTCGTGTTTGGCCAGCGGCTTGATCTGCCGGCTTTGCTTGGGCTTGCGATGATCCTTGGCGGGATACTGGTGATCCACTTGTTCTCAGCTTCGACGTCTCATTCATAGAGGCGGTGCGTGTTACCGGCGGCGGCGCACTGTCGGGATGCCGGTTTTGACGCGGCGATAGTGCGTTTCGGGGTGGGGAGGGGTGCCCTTGGTGCGGTGCCAGTAATCCGTGCCTCCGAGCCTTATCCAGACGGGGATTGTCAGGATCAGGCCCGCTGCAAAGCCGCCTGCGTGCGCCCAATAGGCGACGCCGCCGCCTGCTGTGGGTGTGGCAGCGCCTTGCACCAATTGGATGCCGAACCAGGCGCCCAGAACGATCCACGCCGGGATCGGGATGATGCGGATCAGGATGACGATGATGATCAGCACATCGACCCGCGCTTTGGGATAGAGCAGGAGGTAACCGCCCATGACGCCCGCGATGGCGCCCGATGCGCCGACCATGGGAACGGTGCTGCTGGGGTCTGACAAGAACTGAGCCCCGGCGGCGGCGAACCCACTTGCGAGGTAGAACATGAGGTATTTGAAGTGGCCCATGTTGTCTTCGAGGTTGTCGCCGAAGACGTAGAGGAACAACATGTTGCCGCCCAAATGCATGATGCCGCCATGCAGGAACATCGAGGTCACGAAGGTCGTTGGCTCGGCGGCGGCGGGCACAAGGCCGTAGGTGAAGAAGAAATTCGCCAGCGCGCGTTCGTTGCTGAACAGGCTGTAGTAGCTGATGAATACCAGAATATTCACCGCGATCAGGGCCCAGGTTACGTAAGGGGTGCGGTGGGATGGGTTGTGGTCGCGGAATGGAAACATGCGCCGACCGGACCCCGTTCGGCGCGAAAGGTCAAGTGTCTGAAACCGCTGCCAGAAGTGCTGCGTTACCGCCAGAGGCTGTGGTGTCTAC
>JABDQU010000292.1 GCA_013042105.1 Boseongicola sp. | reverse complement strand
GTTGCGCGGATGATGGAGGACGGGGCATCCTTCGTTGAAGCATTTACCCAGACTTTTGTGGCCAGCAAATACGGGCAGTCGACGACGCATTGGCGCAAGTTGGAAGAACGGTTGGAGCGTGGGGTGGGCAACCCTTGTCCGTTGCTTTTGATCGGGTTGCCGGAAAGCTGTTTGGTGGGCTGATTATTCGGCCGCAACGCCGGAATTGTGGGCGTAGGTTTTCCAGCTTGGCTTGTAATCGGCGTCGGCCTGATTGCCCCATACGGTCCAGCCGTCGCGCACACCGCGCCCGAACAATTCGAGGTATGGACCCCATGAGCAACTTTCGATCAGCTCGTATTGCTCATCCGGTTTGCGGGAATGCTCGCGTTTGCGGGTCTGCATCATGTTCACTTGGCGACGTCCGGGTGCAAGGGTGCGGGCGTTCTTGCCGCGCGTTCCGAAAAGCAGGACTTCGGTGACATTGCGGAAGTAAAAGCCGACACCGCGACCGTCCGAGCCGCCATCCTTGCGGATTTTGTGCCAGATGATGTTGGATTTGTATTCAAAGCCCCAGGCGTTCAGGACGCGCAGACCATCCGGCAGCAGTGCGTTGGGCACCCACATGTAGCAATGCGCGCGGTCTTCCATGTGGTCAGCGACAGGAAGGTCGCAAATCTGGTCCAGCGTCATTGTGGGGTAGCGCGACAGGCGCTTATGTTCGGGTGCGACTTTGCCGGTGCGGTTGGTGAACCGCCATGGCGGATCGGCCATCACGCAGCCGAAGCGATCGTCGCCCAGAAACTTGGACAGGTCTTGTGTCGGAGAGCTTGTCATGTCCAACATGATGCGATGACCTTTGATGATTTGCAATGTGCGATCTGGGGTGCAGCGTGGAGAACATTGCTAGAACATTTTTAATGAAAGGTGAAGCAATATGAGGGATCGGTCGTTGGCTGAGTGGACACCGCCTGAAGTGCCGGTGCGTGAGGTGCATCAGGGGCGATACGCGCGGCTTGAGCCATTGTCGCTTGAGCATGTGGCGGGTCTTCGCGACGCCCATCTGGAGGATGAGCGCGACGAGATGTGGCGCTATTTGCCGGTTGGGCCGTTTGATGAAGCGGGCTATTCGGCGTGGGTCGAAACGCAATGCGCTTTGACTGACCCCTTGCATTTCGCAGTGCGGATGGCGGATGGTCGTCTTGGAGGGACGCTCAGTCTGATGCGGATTATGCCGGCGGCCGGGACGATTGAGGCGGGCTGGCTGACCTTTGCGCCTCGGCTTCAGCGCACGCGCGAGTCTACGGAAGCAGTTTATTTGCTTATGAAATGGGCGTTTGAGGCGGGCTATCGGCGGTTTGAGTGGAAGTGCGATGCGGCGAATATTCCATCGCGCCGGGCGGCGGAGCGGTTTGGGCTGAGTTTTGAGGGCGTGTTTCGGCAGGCCAGCGTGGTGAAAGGGCGCAATCGTGACACGGCCTGGTTCGCGGCGATTGACGCTGAGTGGCCCGCTTTGAGCGCCGCTTTTGAGAGCTGGTTGCACCCGCAGAATTTCGAGGCTGATGGACGACAAAAGCAAAGCCTGCGCGCATTAACGGCACCCATTCTGGTAAGCGCGGATCCAACGCGGGATTAAACAGTGACCAACGTCGCCAGCCGCTGGTCTACGGCGGCGCGCAGGTTGCGGATGCCGGGGGGCGAAGCGCTTTCAGCTTTACTGGCGATGTTTGCGAGGTCGGGGTCATCGGCGCTATTGCCGAGGCCGATCAGAAAAGACGTCACATAGGCGATGGTTTCGGCATCGGTGAGGTTGGCCAGAAGGTCCGCCGCAAGAACCAGATCATCGCGGTAGGCAATACGGTCGGGCACGATTTCGTCGGTAGAAACAGGACGCAGGGCTGTGGGGCGTGCGTCTTTGGGAAGCTCGGCGATGATCGCCTGCTGAAAAGCCGAAATCGAGGTGATCGGCTTTGCAATAAAGGCGTCCGCACCGCTTTGCAGCGCAGGGTCTGCATTGGTATCATCGCCGGACATGGCAATGATGACCCCGATCCGCACTTCGCTGGCGGCGAGATCGCGCACCAGATCGAGGCCAGACCCATCTGGGAGGCCGACGTCAATCAGAATGATGCCGGGGCGATAGGTGCGCAAATGACGCGCGGCAGATTTGAGACTGTCGGCACGGCGAATGCGCGCGCCTGATCGTTGGCAAATCATCCGCAAGGCTTCGCAGGAAAAACGGCTGTCTTCCACCACAAGGACAGTTTGCCCCAACAGCGGGCGTTCCGCCGTGGGGGGGCGTGTCATGAGAAAGTCTTCTAGGGATTCCGGCATCGTATGACCTCCGGGCCGCTTGTCCGACCAATTCTTAATGTACGGCACTTTAGCTTAATATTTCGCTAACCGATACCGGGCTGCGTCGGACTGTCTCTTGTGGCGATCCGCTGGACAGTCGATAACGCGCCCGAAAACTATGGAGCGAGCAATGATAGGACGTTTGAACCATGTCGCGATTGCGGTGCCGGATTTGCAAGCCGCTGCGGCGCAATACCGTGATATGCTAGGGGCGAATGTGGGCGCACCGCAAGATGAGCCAGACCACGGTGTGACGGTTGTTTTTATTGAATTGCCCAACACCAAGATTGAGCTTCTTTACCCCTTGGGAGACGCGTCTCCGATCAATGGTTTTCTTGAGAAAAATCCGTCGGGGGGCATTCATCATGTGTGTTATGAGGTCGACGATATCCATGCAGCCTCGGCGCGTTTGGTCGAGAAAGGGGCACGTGTTCTTGGCGGAGGCGAGCCAAAGATTGGCGCGCATGGTAAGCCTGTGCTGTTCCTTCACCCCAAGGATTTCAACGGCACTCTGATTGAGCTGGAGCAGGTCTGATGTCGATCGTTTCAGGGATCGTTCTGTTTGCCGTGATCTGGTTCATGGTTTTGTTTATCATTCTGCCGATCCGAGTGCAGTCGCAGGCGGAAGCGGGGGAAAAGGTTGCCGGCACACCCGCAGGCGCGCCGTCATCTGCCTTTTCAATGAAGCGCAAGTTCGTCACAACGACGTGGATCGCCGCGATTGCTTTTGTGGTGATCGCCAGCGTGATCATCTGGGGTGGTATTTCGGTTGAGGATTTCGACGTCTTCAATCGAATGGAGCGTCGCGAGGGTTAAACCTGCACGTCAAGCCGGTGGTAGAGGTGTGTAAAGGCGGCAGCGCCGACCACGGGAACGAGTAGATTCAAGACCGGAATAGTCAGCGGAATAGCCATCAGGGCGCCCGCTGACCAGATCGTCAAAAGATTGGCGCGAAACGCCTTTTTTGCACCTGCGCGTCCGACACGACGGACGGCAATCAGTCGGAAGTATTCACGCCCCAGAAGAAAGCCGTTCAAGCCATAAAAGACGAAGGGTGCAAGAGGTGTGAAATAGAGCACCAGCGCTGCGATATTGGCGACGATCAGGACGGCGAGGAAGCTCAGGCCTTCGCGCAGGCCTTCGGGAATGCCGACGCGGGGGGCCGTTGAGACATTGGGGTAGTGGCGGTCTTCGACAGCATCGGCCACATCTTCCAGAAAAAGGCCGGTGAAGGCTGAGGCCACAGGCACCATCAGGAAGACCGAGAGTATCAGCATCAATACGACCGAGGCCCATGACAGGAGCGTGTCGACGAAGGTGATTTCTCCGATGAACGGCAGAGAGATGCTTTCGGGGAAAAGCAACTGGATCAGGAAGAAAATGACTGCGTAGGCGGCAATGAGCAGGCCAAGCGTGAGGCCAACGCCTTTGATCAGAACGCTGCGGAAGCGCGCGTCTGACAGTTGTGCGATTGCGTCTGCGATGGAGGCAAAGATCATGTTTCGACCCAAGTGACGATGTTTGAAAGATCGGGGCGGGGGCGTTCGGGTGGGGCCATGCGTTCAGTTCCGATGTGAATGAAACCGGCGATCCATTCATGCGCGGCCAGGCCAAGGTGTTCCTCGCGCCATGGTTGGTGATGGCTGATCCAACCCGAGAGCCAGTTCGCGCCCCAGCCTGCGGCCAGGGCGGCGGAGAGGAGGTTCATCGCGACGGCACCGGCTGAGAGCGTTTGCTCAATCTGGGGGATTTTTTCGGATGGCTTGGGGCTTGCGATGACGGCGACAGCGAGATCGGCGTTGGCGAATTGAGCGACAAGTTTGTCGGTCTTTTCGGGGTCCATATCGGTGCAATAGGCGGGGATCGTCTCCGCGAGGCGTTTCAACGCGGCGGCCTCAAGCACCACAAAGCGCCATGGTTCCAGTTTGCCGTGGTCCGGTGTGCGCGCGGCAATGGTGAGCAAGTCTTGCAGTTCATCGCGGGTCGGCACTGGGGTGGTGAGCGTCTTTGCAGGTCGCGAGCGGCGGCTTGCGAGGAAAGACACGGCGGCGGGGTTTGCCTCTGGCATTTGGTCGGCTCCTTGGGTTGAGGCACAGGTATTGCCGCAAGCGCTGAATTTCCAGAGGGCGCGGGCGGATCAGGGGAGAGCGTCGGCCATTTCTGTGATGAGACCGCTAGCGAAGGCCTCAAAAGCCTTGCCGGGTTGGCGGATTTTCAGAGCTTCGGCAAAGGGGTCGGGGGCGTCGATGTTCGAGCCGGACATTTCCTGCAGCGTGGCGTGGCCGCAGAACGGGACATACATTTCCGAGTAGCCACCTTCGTGCGCCATGACGAGGCGGCCTGCGCATATCTGGTTGGCCAGATCGACGACGCGGCGGGACATCTGGCGGAAGGTGTCGACCGAGCACAGCATGCGGCCCAAAGGGTCAAAAGCGGCGGCGTCAAAGCCGCAGGCGATGACGATCACATTGGGCTTGAAGGCTTCGATTGCAGGTAGGGCGAGGCGGTCGAGGGCTTCGAGCCACGTGTTGTGACCTGCGCCGGGGGGGAGGGGGATATTGAGGTTGGTACCTTCGCCTGCGCCCTCGCCGCGGTCATTGAAGTCGCCTTTGTCGAGGGGGTAGTTGCGCTCCTGATGCATGGAAATCGTCAGGACGTCGTCGCGGTCGTAGAAAATCGCCTCGGTGCCGTTGCCGTGGTGAACGTCCCAGTCGAGGACAGCGACGCGGCCTGCTTTGCCTTCAGCGATGGCTGCCTCAACGGCGATGGCGATGTTTGCAAGAAGGCAGAAGCCGTTTTGCCAGTCGCGCAGGCAATGGTGGCCGGGGGGGCGCGTGAGGGCGTAGGCGTTGGTGAACTCGCCTTCCAGGACGGAAAAGAGCGCGGCTTTGGCCTGACCTGCGGAAAGGGCGGCGAGTTCATAGCCGCCGGGGCCGTAAGGCGCACGCAAACCGGTTTCGCCGCCGCCGTTGTCGGAGGTTTTCTTGAACGTCGTCAGGAAATCGCCGGTGTGGACGCGGATCAGGTCAATCTGCGACGCCGGTTCGCCGCGAACTACGGTGAGGTCGTCCATCAGGCGCGTGACGTTCATCAGGTTCACCAGGCGGCGTTTGGTTTCTGGATTTTCGGGCAGGCCGCCGGTGGCTGCGGGCTGCACATGGCCACCGACAGGGGCCATGAAGGAGTAGTTGCCGCCAGAGTGCCAGAAGCTTTGCTCGTCATAAAAAAAGGCGGTGGTCATGTGGGGGTGCTCGGTTTGTTGCGCAGGTAGACGCCTTCGGGCAGGTTCAGCGAGGCTGTGAGGTCTGCGACCTGCGCCAGAGACAGCGTGATTTTTTGCATCCGGTCGGTGCGCGTGTCGAATTGCTCGATGGTCACGCAATCGTCGAAAGCGGTGATGGTGATGTCGTCCTGACGGTGCTTTGCGGCATCATCTACGAGGGTGACGACAGTGGCGTCAAATTCGTGTTCGATCGTAAACATGGGGTGCAACGTGACGGCATCGGCGGGTCTTCGCAAGGGCAAGTGCTTGAGCGTGGCGGTCTTTTCGCTATCGTGTCAAAGTTAGCGGCGAGCGTTTGAGTGAGGAGTTTTGGTAATGCGGACGGTTTGTCTTTCCCTTGTTGCGGTGCTGGGCCTTGCGGCCTGCGATATTGAGGTACAACGGTCTTCCGGAGCGTCTCAGCCGACGACGTCCGTGCCGGTCAGCCAGGCGCGGACTGGCGGACCCCAGTCCCTGGCCGATTTTCAAGCGGTTGTGCGCCGTGTTGAGCCGGTGGCAGAGCGAGCCTGCCGCGAGCTTCGGCCGCGTACGAATTGTGATTTCCGCATATTTGTTGATGATCGCGAAGGACTGCCGCCGAATGCTTATCAGACGCTGGACGAGAACGGACGGCCATTGATAGGCTTTACGCCTGCCTTGTTCCGGGAAATGCGCAATCGTGATGAACTTGCCTTTGCCTTGTCTCACGAAGCGGCTCACCACATTGAGGGACATATCCCACAGATTCAGAATTCGGCGGCCGCCGGAGCGATACTTGGAACGCTTCTTGGCTCGCTGGTTGGTTTGGATCAGGCGGGTGTGGAAACGGCGCAGAACATCGGAGGGACGATCGGGGCGCGGCGGTATTCAAAGGACTTCGAGCTGGAAGCAGATTCGCTTGGGGCACGGATCGCGCAGCGTTCGGGGTATGATCCTTTGCGGGGTGTGTTGTATTTTGCGCGTGCCGCCGATCCCGGAGATCGGTTCTTAGGCACCCATCCGCCGAACGCAGACCGGATCAATGTCGTGCGTCGCGCTGTTGGTGGGTAAATCCGAAATTTGATCTGGATCACTGCGGTTCTGATTTCTGTCGTGCAGGTTTGACCCCGTAAGACGGGAGAACGACCATGAGTACGACATCCAAGACGGCTCACCACGAGCAGCTAATGGAACGCATGGCCACGCGAAATGGAGCGGATTTTGATCTGGCGCGCCAGTCGGGCTTGATCGACGGAACAGAGATCGTTGAGGCGCTGGTGTCCTGCATGGGATGCAGTGATGCTGGTGACTGCGCGACGCGCCTTGATCGCGAAACACCGGGTTTGCCGGGGTATTGCCGGAATGCGTCCTTGATCGCGAAGGTTGAGGCTTTGACGCATTAGTCTTTGTTTTGAGGCCCTTGCCGGGCCTCTGATATGGATATTTATACCAAAAAGAAGTCAGCTTTTGAGCTGACCCCAAAGGTCGTATTCGCTGGCCTCGTCGACTACGACAGTGACGATGTCGCCGGGTTGTAGCGCGCTTGTGTTCTCGTCGATGAAAAGGTTTCCGTCGATTTCGGGAGCGTCTGCCTTTGTGCGACAGGTCGCGATACCGTCTTCGTCAATATCGTCGACAATCGCTTGCAGAGTTGTTCCGACTTTCGTGGCGAGTTTCGCGGCAGAGATATTTTGCGCTTTTTCCATGAAACGGTCCCAGCGGTCTTGCTTGATCTCTTCCGGCACGTGATCTGGCAGAGCGTTTGAGCGTGCGCCGTCGACGTTTTCGTATTTGAAGCACCCAACCCGGTCGAGCTGTGCTTCGTCGAGCCAGTCGAGAAGTGTCTGAAATTCGGCTTCGGTTTCGCCCGGATAGCCGACGATGAAGGTCGAGCGCAGAGTGATGTCTGGGCAGGCTGCGCGCCACGCCTCGATTTCATCGAGCGTGCGGGCAGAGGCGGCGGGGCGCGCCATGCGGCGCAGGACATCCGGGTGGGCGTGCTGGAAGGGGATGTCGAGGTAGGGCAGGATTTTGTTTTCCGCCATCAGCGGGATCATCTCGCGCACATGGGGGTAGGGATAGACATAGTGGAAGCGGGTCCAGACGTCGAGTGAGCCGAGGTCACGGGCGAGGTCGAGGATGGGGGCCTTGGTTTCGCGGTCTTTCCAGTCGGTGCCATAGGCGGAGGTGTCCTGGCTGATGACAAGGAGTTCGCGCACGCCATTTTCAACCAGTTTTTCGGCTTCGCGCATTACGGCTTTTAGGGGCCGCGAGGCGAGGCGGCCGCGCATGTCGGGGATGATGCAGAACTTGCATTTGTGGTTACAGCCTTCGGAGATTTTCAAATAGCTGTAGTGGCGCGGGGTCAGTTTGACGCCTGCGCTGGGCATCAGGTCGATGAAGGGATCGGGGCTTGGCGGGACGGCGGTGTGGACCGCATCGAGCACCTGTTCGTATTGGTGCGGGCCGGTGACAGCCAGGACCTTCGGGTGAGCGCCGGTGATGTAGTCGGGGTCAGCGCCCAGGCATCCCGTGACGATCACGCGGCCGTTTTCGGTGAGCGCTTCGCCGATGGCCTCCAAGCTTTCGGCTTTGGCGCTGTCAAGGAAGCCGCAGGTGTTTACGATCACGGCATCTGCGCCCGCGTAATCAGGGCTGATGGCGTAGCCTTCGGCGCGCAGGCGGGTGAGGATGCGTTCGCTGTCGACCAGGGCCTTGGGGCACCCAAGTGAGACCATGCCGATGGTGGGCTGGCCGGGGCGGGCCGCGTCGGGGACGCGGGCATGTGCAAGGTCGGGGCGCAGGGATGGCGGGTTCTGGGTCATAAGGCGGGGCTATAGCGGGTTCGCATGCACGGGGGAAGCGCAGGTTTCCACGTCCGAAACGCAAAACGCGCCCGACGGGCGGACGCGTTTGACGGGAACGATAAATATAGCGATTACCGGCGACGGTCGCGGCGGCTGCTCATGGGCTGGAATGCGACGCTGACGTGGGCCTCGCAGTAAGGTTTGCCTTGTTGCACCGACAAACCACAGAACCAGAAGTCTTCGGTCGCAGGGTCGCCGATGGGCCATTTGCAGGTACGCTCGGTCAGGTCCATCAAGCCAATGCGCTTGGCGGTCTTTTCGACCTCACGCACGTTTGCCAGTGTCTCGGGGCTGATCTCGTTGGCGGACGGCTGAGGCGGGAGCGGCTGACCCGCTGGCACAATGGGTTTTCGTGGTGTGACGGTGACTTCGATAACCTTGTCCTGGGGCGCAACTTTGGCCGCAGGCTTGGCTGCCGGCGCGGGACTGTCGGCCTTTGCAGCTTTCCGCTCGGGCGCGGGAGTCGAAGACGCACCGGCGCGGTTGGACAAACCAAGGCGATGCACCTTGCCGATGACCGCATTCCGGGTCACGCCGCCAAGTTCCTTGGCGATCTGGCTGGCCGACTGGCCTTCGCCCCACATCTTTTTCAGTGTCTCAACGCGTTCGTCTGTCCACGACATGGTTTGTCCTTATGAGCGCTTAATCCGGAAGGTCTTATACTAGTCATGCGCGGTCGGGGCTACAAGGCATCTCCGGGCAGCAAACCGGCCATAATTGTGTTTCTATGGCATCAAAACCACCAAAAGCCGACGACTGAAGCCCCATTTCACGGTGATCATACAAATTTGCCCAAATTTAGCCGTGTTATTAAGAGCAATCAGTGGAAATCTTTTGTAAAGGGCGATTTGAACATGCGCATTTCACATACTTTTCTCGCGTCTTCAGGACTTCTGGCTCTTGCGGCTTGTGGTGGTGGAGGTGGGGCTGTCGGAGGTTTTGGTGGCAACGCCTCGGGAGTGATCAATGGTTATGCGCCGGTCTATGCAACAGCGCCGGATGATATCGATCCAACCGACGAAATGGACGAAAGCGTTGAAGGTGGTCCAGGTGCAACCGGGATCATGGCCGTGGCGACGTCATTTGACGCGTCGCCCGAATTTGCATCCGTGAAAGTTCGCACAAATAACGATGGCTCGATCCTCTATCTGTCGATCAATGGAGGAAGCGAGGTCGCCTTGGACGAAATTCCGGGCGGCGCCTATGGCTCAAACCCGCCAATGAGTGAACCGCTCGTTAGCTATATCGGAGTGTTTAACAGCGCCTGGTTTCAATACACGAAGATCAATGGCGCAAGCTTTGATAGCGGTGACGGCGTCATTGGCATCGAAACCCCAACGATACGGCTCCCGACCGGTGGCCCGGTAAACTACACCGGTGATGTAACGCTGTTTAGCTACAACGATACGCTAAAACGGGACGATATCGTCGGAGTGAATGGCACATTCGACATGAATGTTGATTTCGACACTCAGAGTATCACGGGGACAACAGGTGGAGATATTAATATCTCGGTCAACGGCGGCGGTTTGAACAGTTATGCGGCAACCGGAACAGTCTCGGGCTCAACCGACGGCAATGGCCTCATAGGCTCCATGACATTTGACAGCGCCGGTGGCAACGCATCGCTTACATTCGCGGGAAAAACCTATGGATGGAATGCGGATGAGATTGGCGGCGCACTAATCGGAAGCATTTCGGGCACCGGGGCAGGTGCACTTCCTATCTATGGCCACTTTGACAGCGACTGACAGCGACCGGTGACAATCGCTCTCGACAACGGGCTCCGTGTTCCCTATTCGGAATTCATGACGACCAAAAGACATATGGCGCCCCGACGCCGACGCTGAAGATTTCAGCCACCGCACACACCTCGTGCGATCTTTCGTCATGCTTTCCAAAATATTGACACGCCTGACCGCCACTGGCACGTCTCAGGCTTCTGAATAAAGGCCCATTACGATGATCCCATCGATCCTGCCCACCTATAACCGCGCGCCCATGTCCTTTGTGGCTGGCGAAGGCTCTTGGCTGATTGAGGAAGATGGCCAGCGATATCTTGATCTTGGCGCTGGAATCGCGGTGAATGTTTTGGGGCACGCCAACCCCGATTTGGTCGCCGCGCTGACCGAGCAGGCGGGCAAGCTTTGGCATACCTCCAACCTTTACGGCATACCGGGTCAGCAGGAGTTGGCGGATCGGCTGGTCGATGCAACCTTCGCGGACACGGTGTTTTTCACGAATTCCGGCACAGAAGCCTGCGAGTTAGCTGTGAAAATGGCGCGCAAGTATTGGTTCGAAAAAGGCGAAGAGCGCACTGAAATTATCGCCTTCACAGGGTCTTTTCACGGCCGCTCGGCGGCGGGGATTGCAGCGGCCGGGTCTGAAAAGATGACTGAAGGGTTCGGCCCGTTGTTGCCGGGTTTCACACATATCGACTTTGGTGACCACGAGGCGCTGAAGGCTGCGTTGACCGAGAAGACGGCGGCGGTCATAATCGAACCAATTCAGGGCGAAGGCGGTATTATTCCTGTTCCTGATCAATGCCTTAAAGGATTGCGCGATGCTTGTCATGAGGTCGGTGCGCTGTTGATCTTTGATGAGGTTCAGTGCGGTGTAGGGCGGACGGGCAAACTCTTTGCGCATGAATGGTCCGGTATAACGCCTGACATCATGATGGTCGCAAAAGGTATTGGAGGGGGCTTCCCACTTGGTGCTGTTCTGGCGACAGAAACCGCCGCCGCGGGCATGACGGCAGGCAGCCACGGATCGACCTATGGCGGCAACCCGTTGGCGATGGCTGTTGGAAATGCAGTCATGAAGATCGTCGCCACCGATGAGTTCCTTGGCGAGGTCAGCCGCAAATCCGGCGCGCTGCGGCAGGGACTTGAAGGTCTGGTGGCAAGTCACCCGGATGTTTTTGAAGCCGTGCGCGGCACGGGCCTTATGCTCGGGCTTAAATGCAAAGTCGACAATACGGCTGTCGTAAAGGCAGGATATGAGGCCAAAATTCTTACTGTCCCGGCTGCCGACAACGCCGTTCGCATCCTGCCACCGCTCAACATATCCGATGACGACATTACCGAAGCATTGCAACGCCTTGATCAGGCGGCGGCAAGCCTCTGACTTTCTTTTTGGCGAAAATATCCCGGGGAGCGTGCAAAGCGCGCGGGGCAGAGCCCCAAGTCTCCCGATCTCGAAAGCGATACTGACATGACTCATTTTCTCGATATCCATAAGACCTCACCAGAGGACCTTCGGGCCATTCTGACCTCTGCTGCAGATATGAAAAACGCCCGCGCGGGGCGTACGCGGGGGGCAAAGGACGATGATCTGGCGCTTGATGGGCGGATGGTTGCTTTGATCTTTGAAAAACCCTCAACCCGGACGCGCGTTTCGTTTGATGTTGGTGTGCGCCAGATGGGTGGCGAGGTGCTGGTGTTGTCCGGAAAAGAAATGCAGCTTGGCAGTGGCGAGACCATTGCGGACACGGCGCGCGTTCTCAGCCGGTATGTTGACCTGATCATGATACGGACGTTTGAGGAAGAAGCGCTTTTGGAACTCGCCGAACATGCAACGGTGCCGGTTATTAACGGGTTAACAAACCGCACACACCCGTGTCAGATCATGGCGGATGTGCTGACGTATGAAGAACACCGCGGGCCGATCAAAGGCAAGAAAGTCACGTGGCTGGGCGATGGGAACAACGTTTTTGCAAGCTTCGCGCATGCGGCGGGGCAGTTCGGGTTTGATCTGACGTTCGCAGGGCCACCGCCGCTTGATCCAGAGGCCGAGTTTGTCGATCTGGCGCGGTCACAGGGTGTGAATGTCGATATCGTGCGGGATCCGGTCGAGGCGGTTGCAGGGGCCGATCTGGTGGTGACGGACACTTGGGTGTCGATGCATGACAGTCAGACCACGAAAGAGCGTCGTCACAATCAGTTGCGTCCTTATCAGGTTAACGAGCAGTTGATGTCACATGCCAAGGATGACGCGTTGTTCATGCATTGCCTTCCGGCGCACCGCGACGACGAGGCGACAAGTGCCGTTATGGATGGTCCGCACTCGGTAATTTTTGACGAGGCGGAAAACCGACTTCATGCGCAGAAGGCGATTATGCGCTGGTGTCTTGGGGTCTGACTTTGGCCGGTTAGTTGGACCGGCGCGCGCGAAAGTGGGCGTCTGCTTCCGGCGTTCCGTCGTGGAAACTGCCGAACCATTTGTCGAGGGGGACTGCGCTCTCGCCGAAGTTCACTGTGTGATAGCGGTGGTGGAGGTAGTGCATAAGCTTTTCTTTTCGAAGCGATTTTTCATCGCCGAAGACCAGTTCGTCAAAGCCTGAGTGGCTGACGCCGGGGCCGAGGGCTGTGGTGAGGCCGTTGAACATCATGTGGAAGGGATGAGACGGCACCACGAGGTGGATGAGCATGCAACTGAAGTAGAGGATGTGTTCGACGGGGTGCATCGCCATGCCGGACCAGGGGCCGACGTTGACGTTTTTGTGGTGGAGGTAGTGGACGGTTTTGTAGAGCGGCGGCCAGTGGATGAGGCGGTGAATCCAGTAGAAATGGAAGTTCCGCCAGAAGGGCATCAGGATCATCCAGAGGACGAACCAGACCGGGTTT
>JABDQU010000287.1 GCA_013042105.1 Boseongicola sp. | reverse complement strand
TTTGCGGGTAATGATCTGCCGGGGGTGATGTTGGCCTCGGCGGTGCGGGACTACGTCACCAACTTTGCGATTGCTCCGGGTAAGCGCGTGGTTGTGGTTACGAACAACGACGATGGCTACCGGACGGCTCTAACGGCGCAGGAGGCTGGGCTAGAGGCGACGGTGTTGGATGCGCGGGCAGAGGCCAACGGGTCGCTGGCGCAACAAGCGCGGGATGCTGGCGTCACGGTGCGAGTCGGGCGCGGGATTGAAAGCGTGAAAGGGAAGGGCAAGGTCGAGAAGGTTTGGGTTTGTGATCAGACCCGTGACGGCTCAAATGCGGATCTTATCGAAGCCGATTGCGTCGCGATGGCAGGCGGGTGGTCTCCTGTTGTGCATCTTTGGTCTCACTGTGGGGGTAAGCTGACGTGGCAGGAGGACGGGGCGTTCTTTCGGCCAGACCCCGATCGGGCGCCTAAAGGGGCTGACGGGGCCGCATTTGTTTTGGCGGCTGGCACGGCGAATGGCGAACTTGAGACAGCGGCTGTTCTGGCGGATGCCCATGGCGCTGGCGCGCGGGCTGCGGCTGAGGTCGGGGCGACTGGGTCGCCTGGTGCGGTAGCGACGGCGGAGACTGAAACGTCAGATCCGATGCGCCCGGTTTGGAATATGCCGGAGCAGGCGAGTTATGCTCTGAAGTCGAAAGCCTGGTTGGACTATCAGAACGACGTGAAAGTAACGGACGTTGAGTTGGCCGCGCGCGAGGGTTTTGAGAGCGTGGAGCATACCAAGCGCTACACGACACTCGGGATGGCGACGGATCAGGGGAAGTTGTCGAACATTAATGGTTTGGCGGTTTTGGCGGGAGCCTTGGATCAGGAGATCCCGAAGGTTGGCACCACGACGTTTCGACCGCCATATCATCCGATTTCGATGGGCGCGATTGCGGGCGAGGCACGGGGCGAATTGTTCCAGCCAGTGCGGCGCACGCCGATGCATGAGTGGCACGAGGCAAACGGGGCGCACTGGGAACCCGTCGGTCATTGGCGCAGGCCTTATGCCTTTGTGAAGCCGGGAGAGGATATCCATGAGGCTGTAAACCGCGAGGTTTTGGCGACGCGGAATTCTCTGGGGCTGCTGGATGCCTCGACTTTGGGCAAGCTGGTCGTGAAAGGCCCGGATGCGGGTAAGTTCATGGACATGATGTATACGAACATGATGTCGACGCTGCCGGTCGGGAAATGCCGTTATGGGCTGATGTGTTCGGAGAACGGGTTTCTGTCAGATGACGGCGTGGTTGCGCGGATCGATGACGACACATGGCTCTGTCACACGACGACGGGCGGCGCAGATCGTATTCATGCGCATATGGAAGAATGGCTCCAGACCGAATGGTGGGACTGGAAAGTCTATGTGGCCAATGTGACGGAGCAATATGCCCAGGTCGCGGTTGTGGGGCCGAATGCGCGCAAGGTTTTGGAGAAGCTCGGTGGGATGGATGTCTCAAAAGAGGCTTTGCCGTTCATGCAATGGGCTGAGGGCGCAATCGGGCAGTTTTCGGCGCGGGTGTTCCGGATCTCGTTCTCTGGCGAGTTGTCTTATGAGATTGCTGTTCCTGCTAGTCAGGGACGAGCATTTTGGGATGCTCTGTTGGAGGCCGGGGCCGAGTTTGATGTGACGCCTTATGGCACTGAGGCGCTTCATATCATGCGGGCCGAGAAGGGCTTTATCATGATTGGCGATGAGACTGACGGGACGATTATCCCTCAGGATCTGGGGCTGAATTGGGCGATCTCGAAGAAGAAAGAGGACTTCCTTGGGAAACGCGCGCAGACGCGGGATCATATGACGGATCCTTTGCGCTGGAAGCTTGTGGGGCTTGAGACGCTGGACGGATCTGTCTTGCCGGATGGGTCTTATGCGGTTGGTGAGGGTGTGAATGAAAACGGACAGCGTGTGGTGCAGGGGCGTGTGACGTCGACGTATTACTCGCCGACGCTGGATCGCGGGATTGCGATGGGATTGGTTGAGCTTGGACCGGATCGCATGGGCGAGGTGGTTGAGTTCAACCGTGTGGATGGCACGTTTGTGCAGGCCAAGATTGTCGATCCGGTGGTCTTTGACCCGGACGGGGAGAAGCAGAATGTCTGAAGCTGTGAGCGCGGTTCAAGGCGCAACCGCGTCCGGGTTTGTCGATGTGGTCGAGGCCGGGTTGATCGGAATGGTGACGATCCGGGGTGATCTTAGTGACACGGATTTTGCCCATGCTGTCGGGTCTGTCACGCATTGTGGTTTGCCGGAAAAGCGTGGGATCGCGAGTGGCGCGAACGATCAGCTTTTGTGGATGTCGACGGATGAGTTGCTGCTGATCTGCGCGCATGATGAGGCAGAGGCGCGGGTGGGGGCTTTGACGGCGGCTTTGTCGGGGCAGCATCATTTGGCGGTGAACGTCTCGGACGCGCGGGCTGTGTTTCGCGTGACAGGCACCGGGAGTTCTGTGCGCGAGGCTTTGGCGAAAGTGACGCCTGCGGAAATGCGCCCGGGTTCTTTGCCTGTAGGTGAGGTGCGGCGCACGCGGATGGCGCAAGTGCCGGCGGCGATCTGGTTTGACAGTGAAGATCAGGCGACTATTGTCTGCTTCAGGTCCGTCGGGACTTATATTTTTGACCTGCTTGCGCAGTCGTCGAAACCCGGCTCGGAGGTCGGGCATTTCTGAAAACTGGCTTGGTCAGTTGCCTGAACGCCCTTGACCTGACCGCCTGTCGGCGCAATTAGAGCGTCAGACACCGCAATTCAAACAAACGAGGCATGTCATGGCTTTTGAACTTCCCGATCTTCCTTATGCGCACGATGCGTTGGCCGCTAAGGGCATGAGCGCTGAGACGCTCGAATACCACCACGACCTGCACCACAACGCTTATGTCACCAACGGCAACAAGGCGATTGAAGGCACCGAGTGGGACGGCAAGTCTTTGGAGGAGATCATCGTCGGCACTTACGACAAGTCGGCGGTTGCTCAGAACGGCATCTTCAACAACATCAGTCAGCTTTGGAACCACAACCAGTTCTGGGAGATGATGGGACCGGGCGACAACGGTATGCCAGGTGAGCTTGAGAAGGCGCTTACGGAGAGCTTTGGCTCGGTTGACGAGTTCAAATCGCAGTTTTCCGCTGCTGGCGCTGGGCAGTTCGGCTCGGGTTGGGCCTGGCTTGTGAAGAACGCGGATGGCTCGCTTGCCGTGACGAAGACCGAAAACGGCGTGAACCCCCTTTGCTTTGGTCAGACGGCTCTCTTGGGCTGTGATGTTTGGGAGCATTCCTACTACATCGACTTCCGTAACAAGCGCCCTGCGTATCTGACGAACTTCCTCGATAATCTGGTGAACTGGGAAAACGTCGCCGGTCGCATGTAAGACTCCTCGTCATAGCGAATAAAACCAAACGGCCGCCTTTGGGCGGCCGTTTTGCGTTTTTGGGCATCGCGGATTGCGCAGGATCAATTGAGAGTTTGGGGATTGTCGTAGACCAGACGCCGAAAACGGTATGGGAGACGACAGATGGGTGAACTCAGTCACGGCACGTGGGTTTTGGTCGCGGATGGCGAGAAGGCATTGTTTCTGGAAAATGTAACAGACCACCAAAACCCGAATTTGCAGGTGCGTCACGAGGAGCATCACGAAAACCCTTCGAACTACGATCAGAAATCCGATGCTGCGGGGCGTCGCAGCGATGGGATGTCTCAGATGCGGTCAGCGGTTTCGGAAGCGGATTGGCATCAGCTAGAGAAAGACCGTTTCGCGGATGAGTTGGCCCAGATGATTTACAAGAGGGTACACAGGGGACAGTTCAAAAGGATCGTGTTGGTTGCTCCGCCGAAGACGCTGGGAGAGTTGCGCGCCAAATTGCACGTAGAGGCTTTGGCCTGTGTGATCGGTGAGATTGACAAGACCCTGACCAATCATCCGTTGGATCAGATTGAAAGGATCGTAAAAGAAGAGATGGACGCATCGGCCTGATAGTGCGACCGATACGCCCTTTACTTCACATGCCCCAGGTGATCACGACGAGCATTGCCACAAGAGCTGGAACAATGAGCTTCATTGGCCATAAGAGCGCGGGAAAGCCGAATGTGAAGATTGCAAAGCCCCAGATCGCGAGAAGAGTAAAGATCACCAAAAGTATCTTTGCTTCAAGACTGAGGGAAAAAGCGGGACGGCTGAGTTTGGGCGGCGTGTTCTGTGGATCGATAGCGGTCATGAGACTCTCCTGCTGTTGAGAGAGAGGTAGACGGCTGCGTTGGGATGCTCAGATGGCGGATTGCCGCAGTGCGGCAGAGTGCGCAGGGATGGTTTAGCGATCCGTTACTTTCAGCCTGATTTCAGGCGTTGGCGAATGTATTTAGAGGCTGAACGGTAATGGCTTGGGCCAGCGGCCTCTGCCCAACGACCGGGGGTCCAATTGTTGTTGGCCCCTTTCATTGGGCCATCGTAGAGTTCTCCATCGGAGTGCGCCTTCAGGAAGGTCATCAGGGTTTTGTTTGCTCTGTGCAGCGCTTTGATGGCGTCGGGCCACGTCATATCGGCCTGTTGTTGCCTGAGGTCGGCATTGTAGTGTTTCAGCTCGCTCCATTTGTAGCCCGGTGCCGGAAAACATACGGCTTTTCCCGCCATGCCGTCCTGATACCAGCCCATGAACAACTCAATCCAATGGGCGCGATGGGCCACAACGTCTTTGATGGATGTGTTGTCACTGTCCGGGCTTATTGCCTGTTTCGCAGTGAGTGGCGCGATCAGAGCGTCGAGTTTGGCGAATTCCTTTTCACAAACAGCGATCAGGTCGGCTTTGTTGGTTGCGGCTGGCATGTGACACACTCCTTCCGGCGGCCCAGTATGCCTAGCGCATTGGCACGCGCTTTGATTTGATAGACGTCAACCTATCACGCGGCGGAATTTAGTTTGCTCAGCGCCTCGTCAGGAGTGTCTGCGCTATGGAAGAATGCGCGGATGGACGGATCAGCGAAGCCTTGTTCGATGACGTGGTCAATGAGGGCAACTAATGGGTCCCAGTAGCCATTTACATTTAGCAAAACGATGGGTTTGGTGTGTAGGCCAAGTTGAGCCCATGTGAGCACCTCAAAGAATTCATCGAGCGAGCCCGCACCTCCGGGCAACACAATCACCGCATCGGCGTTCATGAACATTACCTTTTTGCGCTCGTGCATGGTCTCGGTGATGATCCGTTCACCGTAAACGCCGCGCGGGGCCTCGCGGTCCAAAAGATGGGTGGGAATAACGCCCAAGGTCTGCGCACCTGCCTCGGTTGCCGACTGTGCGACCGCTCCCATGAGGCCGATGTCACCCGCCCCATAGACCAGTCGCCAGCCTTTCTTCGCAATCGACCGGCCAGTTTCCCGCGCGGCCTCGATATATGCGGGATCGGCTCCAGCGCGCGAGCCGCAGTAGACGCAGATGGAAAATGGGGGCAGGGACACACGCAACTCCTTTTGATGAAACGGGTTTTGACCCCTGATAGCGGTGTTGCTATGGTCTCTCAAGCGCGGGCCTTGGGACGGGACCGTTCGCGGATTGGGGATGGACCCGACAGGCAGGGGAGAGGCTCGTGAAAGCGACCTGGATTGGTGGTGGCGTTTTGGCTGTCGCGCTATTGGCGCTGGCGTTGTTCTTTGGGCTGCGCGGTGGTGAGACGACGGATGTCGCTGCGCCATCGGATGTGATTTTGCCGAGCGAAGATGAGATTGTTGTCGAGGAGGCGGTCGTTGTTCCTGACGTTGTGGAGCCCACACCCGAAGCCGAGGCTGAGCCCGAGGTGGTTGAGGCCGCTTCAGATCCCGAAGCTGCGCCCGAGCCACGCGTTTCGACGGCCGTTTTTGACATTGTCCGGGTTGAGCCGGATGGCGAAACGGTGATTGCGGGACGCGCTGAGGGGAATTCGACGCTGACGCTTTTGCTGGACGGTGACGAGGTTGGAACGGCTGAGGCAGATGGTGCGGGCAACTTCGTGGCGCTTTTGTCACTTGGGGCGTCGGATGTGCCGCGGGTTTTGACCCTACTTGAGGTGTTTTCGGACGGCGAACAGGCGTTTGCGGATCAATCCGTCATCCTTGCGCCAAGCCCCGAGGTTTTGGTGGCTGAAGCCGAGGAAGTGGTTGAGGCCGTCGAAGACGATTTGACTGAAACGGTTGCCGAAGCCACCGAGAGCGTCGTTGAGGCAGTGGAAGGCGAGTCTGTCGCAGCGGCTGAGGCCGTCACAGAGGCCGTCGAGGCGGTTGCTGACACTGCGGTCGCAGAGCTTGCAGAGGCCTCTGAAGCAGCGCCTGAGGCTGCTCCGCAAACGGAGGAAGCCGCGCCGACGATCCTTTTGGCTGACAGTGAAGGCGTGCGGGTTATTCAAAGTGGTGGAAGTGGTCCGCAGGTTGTCGACAACGTGTCAATCGATGCGATCAACTATGACAGCGCGGGCGAGGTGGCTTTGACGGGGCGGTCTTCGGGGCCGGGCTCGGTGCGGGTTTACATTGATAACCGACCGATTTTGGATTCAGCAGTAGGCGCGGATGGTCAGTGGCGGGCGGATTTGCCGGATGTGGACACAGGCACTTACACGCTGCGCGTCGATGAGTTGAATGCAGAAGGCGCCGTGGTGTCGCGCACCGAAACACCGTTTCGCCGCGAGCCGGTTGAGGCCATTCAGGCACTTGATCAGGGAGCGACAACCGAGCGTGCGCCGGTGGCGCTTATCACGGTGCAGCCGGGTAACACGCTTTGGGGGATTGCGCGGGATAAATATGGTGAGGGACTTTTGTATGTGCGCGTCTTTGAGGCGAACGCCGGTCGCATTCGCGACCCCGATCTGATTTACCCCGGCCAAATTTTCACTGTGCCAGACTAGAGATTTCCGGACAGATTGCGCCGGACATTGTGCGATTTTGCACGACTTCTGTACTGGTCAACGTGCGGGGCGACCCTTAGGTTAGGCGTTCGGACAAGAGGCAGGCATGAGCGGAACGTATTCAACTGAGTTAGAACGAAAAAGCGGCTGGCGGACGATCCGCAAGGTTGCCCCATATCTGTGGCCGGACGAACATCCTTGGGTGAAACATCGCGTGGTCTGGGCCATGGTGGCCCTGTTCGTCTCAAAGTTTGTCACGGTGGGCACACCGTTTTTCTACAAGGCTGCGGTTGATGCCTTGTCGGGCGATCAGACAGACGCGGTCTGGATGATGACACTGGGCGCGGTCGGTCTGACGGTGGCCTATGGAATGGCGCGTCTGATGGGCGTGGGCTTTCAGCAGTTACGCGATGCAATATTCGCCGCAGTGGGACAGCGCGCTTTGCGGCAACTGGCCCTTGAGACCTTCAGCCATATTCACCGGCTTTCGCTGCGCTATCACATCACGCGCAAGACTGGAGGGCTAAGCCGGATCATTGAGCGTGGCGTTAAGGGTGTCGAGTTTCTCTTGCGCTTCATGCTGTTTTCGATCGGGCCGTTGATCCTTGAATTATTGATGATTGCGGTTGTTCTGGCGGTGGTTTTCGACTTCTCCTATGTGGCTGTGATTGCCGTCACAATCGCGATTTACATCTGGTTTACATTCAAAGTGACCGAGTGGCGCGTGCAGATCCGCAAAGAGATGAACGA